>NZ_CALNCS010000177.1 GCF_937875145.1 Alkalibaculum bacchi
CTTGGCTTTAGTATAACAAGATATTATTGATCGGTTCATATTACGAATTGAAGTACTATTTCATTAAATTAAACTTGCTAATCTTGATTCACTAGTCATTCGCTACATTCGGTAGCCGTAATGTTCATAAAAAATATCTAAGGGCCACTAAGGATTAGCCTGAAGGCTAGTCATGGGCTTTTTCAAGTCCATCTAACAATTTATCATTTAATATTTTAATATAAGTACCCTTCATTCCTAGAGATCTGGTTTGAATTACGCCAGCACTTTCTAGCTTTCTAAGAGCATTGACGATAACGGAGCGAGTAATTCCTACCCGATCTGCCACTTTACTTGCTACTAACATACCTTCATTTCCGTTTAGTTCTTTAAAAATGTGTATCATTGCCTCTAATTCGGAATAAGATAAGGTGCTAATAGCCATTTGCACCACACTCTTATGATGAGCTTCTTTTTCTAATACCCTGTTTTTGATGCCAAGCATTTCTAGTCCTACTACAGTAGCAGATACTTCTGCTAGAATAAGATCTTCTTCGCTAAAGCTGTTTTTAAATTTTGCCAAGACTAGAGTCCCTAATCGAGAGCCACTAGCATTTATGGGTACATATGTAGAATAGCGATTGCCTTCAAATGGACAATGAATCGAGCTATTGTATACACAAATAGGGTCCATTTCTTTAATATTTGAAGAAGTTTCCATAAATGAATTGATTATTTGAGTGAAGCTTTCGGGAAACATTGTCCCCTTAGCTTCTAAAGTCGAAATATTTAGTTGGCACGTAAATAATTCTGTAAATGCATAACCAAGTAATTTGCCATTTTCATCGGCAATATATACATTACAGCTCATTACCTCACTTAAAACTTCGCTTATTTTTGAAAATGTCTCTACATCGTCACTAATGGAATACTGTAGTACTTTATTCACTTTTCTTGTCTTATCGAGTAAATTTTGCATATTAGCCTCCAAAGGTCTTACAAAATGTATTTCCTTATGTCTTTGTAATAATCTGTTTTTCGAAATATATTCTTTACATAATCTGCAGATACAATAAACTGCTCTTGCTCGTAATCAGGAGCATAGTAGGAAATCTCTTCTACAAGCTTTTCGATGACTGTATGCAGTCTTCTAGCACCAATATTCTCCTGTTGTTCATTTAAGTAGGTTGCTATTTGAGAGATTTCAACAATAGCATCTTCTTCAAATATCAATTCTACTCCTTCTGTCTTAATCAACTCTCTATACTGCTTAATCAAAGCATTTTCAGGTTTTGTCAAAATGCTTACAAAGTGTTCTGTTGTTAAATTGTTTAGTTTAACGCTAATCGGAAATCTTCCTTGGAGTTCTGGAATCAAATCAGATACTTTCGTCGTATGAAAAGCTCCTGCTCCAATAAATAAAATATGATCTGTATTTACAGGCCCATATTTTGTGTTTACTGTAGAACCTTCCACAATAGGAAGAATATCTCTTTGAACACCTTCTCTAGATACATCCGGTCCGCTTTTATTTCCTTTTTCTGCAATTTTATCAATTTCATCTAAAAATATAATGCCATTTTCTTCCGCTTCTTTTAAAGCTTCGCTAATAACCCTATCCATATCGATTAAGTTTTGCGCTTCTTGTTGTAGGAGGATTTCTCTAGCTTCTCGCACAGGTAATCTTCTCTTCTTCGTTTTCTTTGGTAAAATACCGCCAAACATATCGCTTAAATTCATTGAATCATCAATGTTCATTCCACCTAATATGCCAATAGGAGCAGATGTACTATCTTCTACTTCAATTTCTACAATCTCTTCTTCTAACTGGCCACTTCTCAACTTTTCTAATAAGGTTTCCTGTTCTCTCTTAATGAGTTCGTAATTCTCTGCTTCTGTATTAATTTCATCGTTGTCTTCCTCACCAGCATTAAATAACATATCAAAGGGATTTTTTGATTTTTTATTCTTTTTAGGCAGAGGTTTTAGCAAATCAGCAATTCTATTTTCTGCATTTTCTTTTGCTTTATCTTTTACTGTAGATATATATTTTTCTTTGACATTTCGAATAGAGGTATGGACTAAGTCTCGAACCATGGATTCAACATCTCGACCAACATAACCTACCTCTGTAAATTTTGTTGCCTCTACTTTTACAAAAGGAGCATCTACCAGTTTTGCTAGTCTTCGAGCGATTTCTGTTTTCCCTACTCCTGTGGGTCCAATCAAGATAATGTTTTTAGGTGTAATTTCTTTTTGCAACTCAAGAGGTAATTTACTCCTTCTCAATCTATTTCGAAGGGCTACAGCTACGACTTTTTTTGCTTCTTCTTGCCCGATAATATATCGGTCTAATTCTTGAACAATTTGCCTTGGAGTTAAATCCTTCATATGTGTCACCCCTTATAATTCTTCCACAATAATATTGTCATTTGTATATACACAAATTTCAGAAGCAATTTTTAGAGATTCATAAGCTATTTCCTTTGCAGAAAGATTCGAATGGCGAAGCATACCTCTTCCTGCAGATAAAGCGTAATTGCCACCAGAGCCAATTGCTAAGACTCCATCATCAGGCTCTATGACTTCTCCACTGCCAGAAATCAAAAACATACTTTCTTTATCCATAACCAATAAAAGAGCTTCTAATTTTCTAAGTACTTTATCTGATCTCCATTGTTTTGCCACTTCTACAGAAGCTCGAAGAATATTACCAGCATACTCTTCTAATTTTCCCTCAAACATTTCGCTTAGGGTAAATGCATCTGCTACAGAACCTGCAAAACCAACGAGGACTTTATCATTATACACTTTTTTTATCTTTTTTGCAGTGTGTTTCATAACTGTAGTTTGACCCATAGTCACTTGCCCATCTCCAGCCATAGCGCACTGTCCATCTTTTTTTACTGCTATTATTGTAGTAGCATGAAACATAAACTTCACCTCATTTAAGTAGTCATTTTAAGATATCATATCTACTTTGAAGTTGCAAGAATTGAAAATTAGCGAAAAGCGGAAAGGAAAGTCGAATTACTTTTAATTTCGCTCTAATTATATTACGCTTTTAGCCACCAACGTTCAGCCATCCGTGACCAACTTTTAGCAATTAGTTTAGGGTGTTCCTCTGAAATCTTTATGGTTTCCTTTAGATAGCTATAAAGATCTCAGGTAGATAATCGTTAGTTTCACTTGATATAGTAATTCCCCTTATAAATAGCAATCCTTCCTTTAATTTCTAGGGTAGTTAAAGTGGTTTGAATTTGGTTTATGGGCAGATTCAATTTATGGCAGAGTTTATCTGCATCCCAATAGCCCATTTTAATGTACTTGATAATTTCTTTTTCTTCTTTTGATAAATTCATTTCATCAAAAGGCTCTGGTTCTTCTTTCTTTGAGGAAAACATAGGGAATACATCGACCAAAATATCTTTACAAGAAGTAATCAGCTTAGCGCCATCTTTTATAAGCAAGTTTGTTCCAGCGCTATTTTTATTATTCACATTTCCAGGAAGAGCATACACTTCTCTTCCTTGCTCTAATGCGTATTTTGCCGTTATAAGAGAACCGCTCTTCGCTGTAGCTTCTACAACCACAATGCCCATGGATAGTCCACTGATAATACGATTTCTTCTAGGAAAATTGTAAGGCATAGGTTGAACTTCAGGAGGATACTCTGATAAGACAAGCCCATTTTCCATCGTTTCTTTGTACAGTTTTGCGTTTTCTTTTGGATAAATAATATCTATGCCATTTCCTAAAACAGCTACAGTCTTTCCACCTCCCTTTAGGGCACCTACATGAGCCATAGAATCCACACCTCTAGCCATACCGCTAACTACAGTAATTCCTAAGGAAGCAAGTTCAAAAGCAATTTTTTCACTCATTTTTAATCCATAATAAGATGCATTTCTTGAGCCAACTATAGCAATAGAAGATTCAAAGGAAACTTCTTCAATGTTTCCATAGTAGTATAATACTGGAGGTGGTAAATAAATATTCTTTAATATGAAAGGATAAGAGTTATCATTTATGGTTAGGTATTTTATCTTTTTTTGCTGAAGCATTTCTAAGTGCTTTTCTAGAGAACCATCGAATTTACTCGATACAATATTTTGAATCTGTCCCAAATTTAATAGATTGCACCTTGATAATTCCTCTTGACTACAATGATATAGAGTGGCCATACTATCAAAATGTTCATATAATTCATAAAAATTCTTTACGCTTATGGATTTTAATAAGCTGATCCAAAGTATATACTCTCTATCCTCCATCTCAATACATCTCCCAATATTTTCGATCTAAATTACGGTACTGAAGGGCTTCTCCTATATGTGTTTCATCTATTTTATCCATGTTTTTCAAATCCGCTATGGTCCTCGCTAATTTTATAATCTTGTGATAGGCTCTAGGACTTAGATTCATTCGTTCAAAAGCATGTCTCATAAGAAGTTCTTCATTTTTTCCTAGATGACAGTATTTATTTATCTGATTCGTAGAAAGCTGAGAATTAAAGTAAATCTTCTCATTCTTATACCGTTCTAATTGAATGCTCCTGGCATCGTTAACACGAGTGTAAATATCTTTTGAACTCTCTGTTTTTCCATTATCTTGTAAATCTTCAATTTTCGTTCTCTTTACCTCGGTTTGAATATCAATTCGGTCTAGAAGTGGACCAGAAACCTTCCCTAAGTAGTTTTTTATTTGCCTCGGTGTACATTGACATGGGTGTTCTTCATCGGAGTAATAGCCGCAAGGGCATGGGTTCATGGAAGCGACAAGCAGAAAGGAAGCTGGATAAGTAATCGATGCACTTACTCTAGAGATATTGACGATATTGTCTTCCATCGGTTGCCTTAAAACTTCTAAAGCGCTTTTTTTAAATTCTGGCATTTCATCTAAAAACAAGACGCCTAAATGAGCAAGAGATACTTCACCTGGCTTTGGAAAAGTTCCTCCTCCTACAAGAGACGTAGTAGATATGGTGTGATGAGGGCTTCGAAATGGTCTCTCCGTTATTAGTGGCTTGCCTTTGAGAAGACCTGTGATGCTGTAAATCTTTGTCACTTCTAAAGATTCTTCTACTGTCATCTTAGGAAGTATTGTTGCAAACCGTTTAGCTAGCATCGTTTTCCCACTTCCAGGAGGACCGAGCATAAGCATATTATGGTATCCTGCAGCAGCTACTTCCATAGCTCGCTTTACACTTTCCTGTCCTTTTACTTCACTAAAATCTACAGAATGCTCTTGTTTACTTGTTAAAAATCCATCAATATCTGTAATATAAGGTTTAATTTCTGTCTTTCCTGTTATGTATTCAATAACCTGATAAATATGCTTAGCAGGTAATACTTTGATTTCTTTTACAAGAGATGCTTCTAAAGCATTTTCTTCAGGAACAATAATAGCTTTAAAATGATTGTTCCTTGCTGCAAGAACCATTGGTAAAATCCCTTTAACTGGTCGAATATCTCCCTTTAAAGATAACTCCCCTATAAAGACGTAATCCTTTAGAGATACGGCAGATGTGATAACTTCAGAAGCGCAAAGAATGCCAATGGCGATAGGTAAATCATAGTAAGCTCCTTCTTTCTTAATGTTTGCTGGAGCTAGATTGATGGTGATTTTTTTCATAGGATAGCGAAAACCGTTGTTTTTAATAGCAGAGAATACCCTTTCCTTTGATTCTTTTATGGCAGTGTCAGGTAAACCTACTAATGCATATACAGGGAGCCCGCTAGAGATATCTACTTCTACTTCTACAATAAGTCCATCTATTCCATGAATAGAACAACTATAAATATTTGACAGCACAGTTATCACCTCAAAATTTATTGTACCAAAATAAATTTGATATATCTACATTATTACAAATTATCCTTTAATTTACTATTCAAACATTCACAGGCTCTTTTTTTGAGAATATACTATAACGAGAAGAGCGCCTGTAGCGCTCTAGTCACTAGTCCTAGGTAGCTAACATTAGGATATTCTTTCTCTATCACGTAGGATGATCCAGTCAGGGACTAGAGTCGAAAGTAATTTTTTTTTACAAAAGGAGAAAGTGTCTTTGGCACTTTCGTTCTATATAAAACAATCATTTTAAAGTATCAAAGCAAAAGCCTAAACAAATACAATTAGAGGTGTAAATATGAGTTTAAACGACAATTCAATAAATCCAAATAATCGAAGTCTCGGACCAAAGGCTGCGAGAAGATTATCCAATACAACAAAATCCATTCCTATGATGGAT
>NZ_CALNCS010000178.1 GCF_937875145.1 Alkalibaculum bacchi
GACCCATGAATTCCAATACTTTAAGACAATTATTCATGTGCGAAGTTTGAGTTAAATATATTAAAAAAAGAAATACCAGAGCAAAAAAAGATCAGTAAAAACATGAAGAGATTTAAAGCGGGACTAGACGATAAATACTTAGACTTAATAGTGCAAAATATATAATAGGTAGCTGGGCTGTACCATTTGTAGGGCAATCTGGCAGCTATTAAGATAAGGTTTATTTCGTGTACCCAAAAAACAGAATGAAAAAACAAAACATTCTTGAACGAGCTTATCTAGAGCAAAGAGGAGAAAAAACAATGGTTTTTAAAAAGTAAAGTTCAAAATGTTTAAGAAGAGTAATCCTTCATGCGATTACCGTGTTTTCTTTGCTGAAATACGTTGATTTTGCTCAAGCAGTGAAATAGAATATTATTAACGATGTTATCAATAATAAAGTCAAAACGAAGTGAGCAGATATTCAATGTGGGTAAACTACCGAATGCAGTTGATAAGACTTCTTCTAGTCAGTAGAAGTATATAAAGATAAAGAGTAGTCCCTAACCCTGGTATATTGCTGCTATAATAATCACTATGACTTTCTCCTGTTATGTTGCTGACAACAATATCAGCTAGACTGTAAAATATCGTTTCTGTGAAAAGATTTTGCTAGTGTATTAAGTATATTGTTGAGGAGATTTTTGAGTCTCAGAATTGATCAAAACAAGAGATGTGAGAATAAAAGGAGGATAATAGTGTTAATTAAAATTCTGGTAGTTGGCGATTCAACAACCAATTGTTTAATCATTAAAAACTTGTTGAGTGAGTATGATATTCTGACTGCTTGTAATGGCACGGAGACCATGGACATGCTCGAAGAGCACAAGGGGATCAATCTAATGATACTAGATCTAAGCATGCCCAATAGGGATGGGTTTCACGTTCTCAAAGCAATGAAAGAGGATGATAGATTCAAAAAACTTCGCACGATCATATTAACAAACGATGATGAATTAGATAATGAGACAGAGGGCTTAGAGCTTGGTGCAGTAGATTATATACGCAAACCAATTCATACGGATTCATTGAAGGCGAGGATAAATGTTCATGTAGAATTGATTCACGCTCAAGATGCACTAGGGCAACAATTTCAAGAACAATCCGTGACATCTGAGACAATATTTAACCAAATTCGGGTTGATATTACAAATATCTCTGGCAGCAAAGAAATGGAAAATAAACTTAGATATTATGATGAACGTGACGAATGGACGGGTCTATACAATCGTCGGTATTTAGAATTGATTTTAACAAATGATAATAAGTTGTTTTCTACAGAAAAACGAGCTCTTGTAAGCGTTAATTTAAGTACAATGCATTCTTTAAGCGTTACATACGGATTCCAGTACAGTCGGAATCTAATAAAAAAGATTGCCGAAGAATTGAGTAAACATTGTGCCAATCAATGCTTACTATTTAATACTAATGAATATCGTTTCGTATTTTACAAAAAAGGATACAAGAACAATAATGAGTTGTTAGATTTGTGTAATAGCATATTAGGCACACTAACTTCATTACTCACTGTGGATAGAATCAATATAGATATAGGGGTTATTGAGATTGGCGAAGATAATAAAAATGATATTCAGCTCTTATTTAAGAATCTTCTGAGTACATCGGAAGAAGCGATTCTTATTGACGACGAAGAGAATCTTATATGTTTCTATGACAAGGAACTTGAAGAGCGGATTTTTCGCAGAGAGATGTTGCAACGCGATCTTTCGCAAATTTCCGTCGGTGAAAACGAAGAGCGACTGTTTTTGCATTATCAACCGATATTAGATCTCCGTAAAAATAGCATCTGTGGATTTGAGGCTTTAGCAAGATATAATAGTGATAAGTTAGGTTTGGTTCTACCGTCAGAGTTTATTCCAATAATTGAAAAAACGAAGCATATTATACCAATCGGTAATATCATTATAAGAAAAGCGTGCGAATTTATTAATAAACTAAAGTGTAATGGATACGATACATTACAAATATCTATTAATATTTCCGCTATCCAGCTATTGAGTAAAGGATTTGTGGAAAATCTGATAGACACCATGATAAAGATGAAGGTAAATCCCAAATATATTATTATTGAGCTTACTGAATCGGCTTTTTCATTAAACTTTGAAGAAATCAATAGGCTTCTCGGTCAACTTAGCGATTATGGGATTGAAATTTGGATTGATGACTTTGGTACAGGTTATTCCTCTTTTTCGAGAGAACAGGAATTAAATATACATTGCTTAAAAATAGATAAGTCTTTTATTGATAAGCTGTTATTTCTTAAGGCTGAAGAAACAATAACAGGTGACATCATTTCAATGGCGCATAGGCTTGGACACTGTGTAGTAGCTGAAGGTGTAGAGCATGAAAAGCAAATGGAATATTTAAAAATCCATGGATGCGATAAGGCTCAAGGATATTTAATCAGTAAGATCCTTGACGAAGAATCAGCCCTTGCGTTTTTAGAACATAGACACACAAATCATAACAGCTAGCGCTAAGAATGGTAAGATCATTTCAGCAATTAATGGTTTGAAGAGGACTAACGACATATTTGGACATGTCACAGGCATGAGCTGATTAAGAAATCATCTGATATTTAAAAAAAGGTCTGTAGTCAAAGTGATACATGCGACTCTTAAAGTCATGGAAAAGGTGGGGAAATACAATCTGACCCTAAAATTATTGAAATAATTGTTTGGATTATTGAAAAAATGTGGGCGTTTAAGGAACACGCTGAAGGCAGTACTAGGTTTTTTCATCACTTTTTTGCTCTTGACAAAAGAATCCAAAGAATATATTATTAATCAATAAAACATACAAAACATATATTAATAGTATATTATAAAATAACTTTACACCAAACAAATATGAACAAAAAGGTGATTAGAAAATGCAGAAAAAAGAGTTTAATGTAGATACAAAAGTTGTTCATGGAAACAAATCTTATGAGGAAAAGACAGGTGCCATTAGCTTTCCTATATACCAAAGTGCTACTTTTCGCCATCCAAACTTTAACGAATCCACAGGATATGATTATTCTAGGCAACAAAACCCTACCAGAGAAGAGGTAGAACGAGTTGTAGCAAACTTAGAGCAGGGAACCCGTGGATTTGGTTTTTCTAGTGGCATGGCAGCTATTACAACTGTATTAACCTTCTTTAGACCTAAAGATCATATTATCGTTTCAGAAGACTTATATGGTGGAACTTATCGTATTTTTGAAGAGGTATTTAAAAGCTACGGTTTAGAGTTTACCTATGTGGATACGAGTAATATTGATTCTGTTAAAGAAGTAATTCAAGAAAATACAGTTGCTATTTACATTGAAACGCCTTCTAATCCAATGATGAGAGTGACGGATATTAGAGAGATATCTAACATTGCCCAAGAAATAAATGCGCTGCTTATCGTCGATAATACCTTCTTGACACCATATTATCAAAGGCCACTACAATTAGGCGGAGATATCGTAGTTCATAGTGGAACAAAGTATCTAGGTGGGCATAATGATACCTTAGCTGGTTTTTTAGTAGTAAAAGATGAAAAGCTTGCTGCTCAAATTGAACTACTTCAAATGACATCAGGTGCAGTGCTGTCTCCTTTTGATAGTTGGCTAATTATTAGAGGGATTAAAACATTAGGCGTTCGTTTAGAGAAGCAACAAGAAAACGCTTTACAGATTGCAAAATGGCTAGAAAAACACAAAAATATTGAAAAAGTTTATTATATCGGGCTTGAAGATCATATAGGATATAAAGTAAATGCTAAGCAAAGTAGTGGTTTTGGAGGAATGATTTCATTTACTGTAAAAGATCCTTCAATGGTAGAATCGATACTTCGCAATATTAAATTAATTATGTATGCTGAGAGCCTAGGTGGAGTAGAAACACTAATCACTTACCCTTTAAAACAGACCCATGCAGCCATACCAGAAGAGATTCGAAACAAACTAGGAGTAAGTGATAGACTCATTCGTCTGTCTGTAGGAATAGAAAATGTGTCTGATTTAATAGAGGATTTAGAGCAGGCTTTGAATGTTTAGAAAGTTGGAAAGTTTAACGCTAACCTCCAACTTCACACCTGTGAAGAACGACGCCGTGTCGTTCTTCACTACAGTGACTTTATATTAAAAAGTCTCTTAGTATTTTAGCTCTTTTTACTTCTACAATTAACTTTACAAAATAATTTTGAAAAAGGTTAAGTTAATCTCTTGCATTTTATTCTGTATGTGCTATAATAATATACGTTCCTAAGAAAAAAGGACGAGCAAGTAAATAATATATGCAAAATTAAATAATTAAAAATATATGCGAAAGTGGCTCAGTGGTAGAGTATTGCCT
>NZ_CALNCS010000179.1 GCF_937875145.1 Alkalibaculum bacchi
AAGTGTCCTGTTTCAATAATTTAATGTAATTTTAGATGTGCGAAGTTTGAGTTAATAAATTAAGCAAATTGCCGATATACTCACTAGAGGTGAATACTATGAGTGAAAATATTTTTAACAATGAAGTGTTAAATGCATTCCATACTGTAATTGATTACCTGCCAATATTAATGGACGAACCTACAGCAATATATATTACAGATGAAGAATGTTACAGAGTAGTTCGAGATGTAGATGAAATTCCAATGAAAGGTAAAGTGGATGTGCCTATCATTGATTCAATTAGAGAAGTAGTCAAAGATGGCAATCCTTTTGTTGGGGAATTTGAAGGAAGTGGAGCTAAATTCAAATCTTACAATTTGCCTATTAAAGATGAAAATGGCAAAATTGCAGGTCATTTGCTTATGGCGAAAAGTTTAAAACGTAAACAAGAGGTTCAAAATGCTGCAGAAAACATTAAATCTTCTTTAGAGCAAATCACGATGGCCATTAGTGATCTAAATGTAAATCTTCAGCAAGTAGTAGATAGCAATCAGGAAATGGTAAGTATTGTACAGGAATCCACTAATAAGACCAAGGATACCAATAATATACTAAATTTCATCCAGGAGATTTCTTCACAGACCAATCTCTTAGGGCTTAATGCTGCCATCGAAGCTGCTCGAGCTGGAGAATATGGCAGGGGCTTTGATGTAGTCGCGAAGGAAATTCGAAAATTATCTAGCTCTACTAGTGAATCCGTTAAAAAAGTCGATGATGTATTAAAAAATGTATCCGATTCAATAAATAACCTTAATAATAAGATTTTAAACTCTAATCAAAATTTCGAAGTTCAAGCATCAAGCTTAGAGGAAATTGCCGCTTCCATAGAAGAACTAAATTCTTCTGCGGAGATTATGCATAATTTAGCGGAAAAGCTATAATCACAGCTATCAGCGTTCAAGGTTTTTGCCACCAGTGGTGGCTTTTATTTAGATTGGAAATTATTAATAGTTCTTCCATTTATAATAAGCATGAAAAGTATACATGTTATGAGATCCTTCGTTAATGCTCAGGATGACTAGGGCCGTTAGCTTAGGCCAAATATTGCCACCAAGGGTGGCTTATTGGTTTTACTGACCACCTGGCCACCTTTCTAATGACACAAAACAATATAGCTTCCAATAAACTCCGCAGCCCTTTTTATCTCTTCCAATACCTTTAAAATATCTCTAAATATCTGAATGGGTTCTTTATTTTTGTCTTCTGCTTTTTCTAAGGATATGCCTAGCTCTGATAGTCTTTTTACCTGGGTAGTATAGATTTTCCATAGGCTGTATTTTCTTATGGTGTCTTCTTCGGATACTAGGGTGTTGATGTAGATTTGGGTTTGTTGAATGAGATATACGTCTTCGATTAATATTTCAGCAAACTCTTCTACGCTGTTCTTTGTCATCTCTTCATGCTTGTCTATAAAGGATTCCAATGTTTTTAGCAGTTCTTTTATGTATGTTTCTGTCCTAAATAGCGTGTTTTTAATGAGATTAGGTATGCTTTGGGTGATTACTTGTATATTTTTTATGACTTTCGCATTATTGTCGATAAATTGTGGAAAATTGTTGTATACAGGAAGCCCGTCTACCACTAGATAATTTATATTGATTCCCTTTACAATGGTATTATCGTATATGATTTTTAAGATTTCATCAGAGTCATTTTTTACTGTTATTTTGCATTCTTCATTAATTTGAACTTGCATAATATCCTCCTGTACATTTCACCTTTGAAATAGAAAGTGAATTTTAAAATATCTTTAGATATTTATTATATCATATATAAGCCGTAGATTGCCTCAGCTTTCAGCAATCAGTTTTTTGCCACCACAGATGGCTGAATGGATTGGTAGTTTTTAGTGGTTTTTACTTTATATCAAATGTGAAAACATACATATTATGCGAGATTCTTCATTGTGCTGGGATAGCTTGAATCTAAAAAAGGCTACCCTAAGTAACCTTTTTTCTACGTTTTTTGTTTTATATTGTAAGCAAAATCTTTGCCACTAGTGTTGACTTATTGTACCTTATTAAACTTCATTCAGTATGTCTAGTAGGTTCATCTTTGAATCGATAGATGCCTTGTTCTCAGCTTTTACATCGTCTTGTACTTCTTTTCTAAGGATGTTTACGTCTTTTGGTGCTTCGATTCCGATTTTTATCTTTCCTTCTACTACTTCTAATATTTTTATTTCAATATTTTCCCCTATAATAATACTTTCTCCTGCTTTTCGATTGAGTATGAGCATATCATTCACCTATCTCTTGGGAAAATAATTTGTGTTTTGTGGTATATACTGTATCGTTTAGAATAAATTGTTTCCCTTTTTTATCTTTTAAATTAATAAGAACAGGTGCGAGAAGATTGACCGTGCTTTCCTTTAAAGTATCACCTAAAGTTACAATATTATAAATCGTCATTTGATGTTCTTGATTGGGGAAAATACCCAGCCTTTTAAGTTCTTCGTCAGGAATTTCCACATCATAGTCCTCAAAAAAGTCCCAAGGATTTACGACTAGGAAGGCAATATAACTGGTATGAATACTCTGAAGAAAACGAAAGTGGTTATTATTAGGAATTTCAAGTAACACAAATTCATGTTCATCCTCAAATCCTAAAATTCCCATTTCAAAATTTTTAATATTTTCCTCTATTATATCAACTTGCCCTAAGTATTTTGTTTCTATTTGCATAAACAACCTCTCTACTTACTCATTATATTTATATAGCAAAACAATACAACAACATAAAATTCTTCGTTTATTCAATCAACTATTAGCTGTCTGCTAGTAATACTCACCAAAATGGACTAAGGAGTTTCACCTACCTTAAGTAATCGAGCAAACTTGGTTGTAATATTTGCGCTCCTACAGAAAGAGATGCTTGGTATACAGCCTTCATATTACTAAATTCCATGTATTTTTCAGCTACATCTATATCTTGTCTTTGGGATAATAGACTTTTTAGGTTTAGGTTTTCTGTTTCATTTCGGTCTTTAGCAGACTCTAAACGATTGTATACTGCACCAATTTGGGAGCGAATTCGGATGACATTGTCTAAATGTTCATCTATGTCCCCCAAGTATTTTCCTGATAAAAGATCTGTTTCTCCATTATCCATTGCTGTTACAATATTACTTAATAAGATACCTAAATCTTTTGTAATTTCGCTTCCATCTGTCATTATATCTATGGTAACACCTTTAGAAATTTCTCTTGTTATATTGTTGTGGTCATCTGCAACATAGGTCAAATTGGGGTCAAACGGCTTTTCTGTTGTGTTTTGCCCTCCAAATATGTATCTCCCATCAAAGTTGGTATTTAAGATATCTGCCAACTGCCCAACTTTCATTTCTACCTCGTCTTTTATAGCATTTCGATCCGTATCTGACAATGTACCATTTGCACCGTAAATAATGAGTTCTCTCACCCTTTGAAGGGTTGCTGTTACGTCATTTAATGCTGTATCCTGAGTTTGCACCCAACCTAATGTATTACTTATATTTGTATTGTATTGTTCGTTTTGCAAAATATTGTTTTCGAGTGACATGATTTTTGACACCAACAAAGGATCGTCCGAGGGTCTCGATACCTCTTGTTCAGAAGCTATTTGATTTTGATACTTTTGCATTTTTTGTAGATTTTTATTGAGATTTCTTAAGTAATTTTTATTTAATGTTTGATTTGTTATACGCAAATCCCTATACCCCCGTTCTATTGATTAATGTGTCGAGCATCTCTGATAATACAGAAATCACTCTGGCATTTGCCTCATAGGACTTTTGATACTTAATTAAATTTGTCACTTCTTCATCGATAGAAACTCCAGAAGTGGATTCTCTCCTCTGATCCAATTGCTCTACAAGGACTCCTTGGTTGGCTAC
>NZ_CALNCS010000180.1 GCF_937875145.1 Alkalibaculum bacchi
GGTATATGAAGAGCTAGGGCAGATGGATGAATTGATGAAACAGTATTATCATATCAAAGCTTCAGATCCTAAAAAATTGCCATTGATACAGAATGAAATCAAAGAGTTTGCATTTAAAATAAATATGGATAAAGACCTAGATCTTACGGAAGAAATGTTTCAGAATAATTTAGATGATTGCATACAGAAGATGCATGGATGGATTACTAAAGTTCAAACATGTGATATTGCAGATGGATTTCATATTCTTGGAATGATTCCTGAAGGAGATCGGTTTAGGAACATGTTGAAAATGCTCGTAAGAAACCGCAATGGGGATACTCCTTCCCTTCGCGATGGAATATGCGATTTGCTAGGACTTGATCACGAAGCTTTGTTGGATTCACCTGAAACTGCAACTGCTGATGGAAGATCATTTGGAATGTTGTTAGTAGAAGTTGATGAAATCGGGAGAAAGATTTTTAAGGATTTAGAAGCAAATAATTACAGTGCAGAGTATATAGATGAAATAATTGAAAAATATAGGGAGGATAAGCGCAATAGCTCAAAAAAATTAAAGGATTGCCTTGAATATGTTTGTGATTTTATAAAACCAAGGGTATTGCAGATTACAAGCGAGCTGGACAATATCACAAATGGAATAAATGGAAAATTTATACCTCCTGGACCTTCAGGAGCCCCCACAAGAGGAAATGCGGGCATTCTTCCAACAGGGAGAAATTTCTATTCCGTTGATCCAGGTGCTATGCCCTCACGTTCATCCTGGGAAATTGGAAAGACGTTGGCAAATCAGCTTATTGATCGCTATATATCTGATAATGGACAATATCCAGAAAGCATATCCGTTCTAGTTTGGGCAACGGAAGCTATGCGCAATTATGGAGATGATATTTCAGAAACTTTATATCTTCTTGGAGTGAGGCCTGTGTGGCTAGGTAGCACTGACCGGGTAATAGGCATTGAAGCGATACCTCTTGAAGAGCTTGGAAGACCAAGAATAGATATAACATTGCGCATTACAGGATTGTTTAGGGATTCTTTTCCTAATCTCATTGAACGCGTAGATGAACCAGAAGAACAAAATTTTATCAAAAAACATGTTCGTGAAGATATTGAGGAACTAATTGAGCAGGGGATTGATTTGGAAATTGCAAAACAACAGGCCATGTATCGTATTTTTGGTGATCCGCCTGGAGCATATGGTGCTGGAGTGTGCAATGTAGTTGAAAGTAAAAAATGGGAATCAGTTACAGATTTAGGTACAGTTTATACGACTTGGGGCGGGCATGCATATGGAAAAAAAGTTCATGGGGACAAACTTCCTGAATTATTTGCTTTGAGAATGAAAAAATCAAGTGTAGCTGTAAAAAATCAGTCTACTCTTGAAGTAGACATGTTGGACAGTGATGATTTTTATAATTATTTTGGCGGAATGGTTGCAGCGATTACAACCCATAGCGGAGAACAAAAACCTGCATACGTGCCAAGTACTTCAGATACAGACCATATTGAGACGGTATCGTTGCATGAAGAAGCATCCCGTGTAATGCGGGCTCGGGTAAATAATCCTAAATGGATTGAGGGTTTAAAAAAGCACGGTTATCGAGGTGCAAAACAGGTATCTGCTATGGTGGACTTTACTTTTGGCTGGGATGCCACTACGAATGTAATTGATGATTGGATGTATGATTGTATTGCCAATAGGTATGCATTTGATAAAGAAAATTCTGATTGGATAAGAGAAGTAAATCCATGGGCATTGCATAATATCTCTGAACGACTTTTAGAAGCCCATCAACGAGGAATGTGGAATGCAACAGAGGAACAGGTTGAAAAGTTAAAAAATATATATATAGAGATGGAAGGAAATCTGGAAGATTTGGGGTAGGTGATTAATTTGTTTAATAGAAACTCAGTATTTCCTTTTGTAGGGGTTTTAGGGCAGGATGCAGTTAAAAATGCGTTGATTTGGAATGTAATAAATCCACGTATTGGAGGTGTCTTGATATGTGGGGAAAAGGGAACTGCTAAATCAACATTAGTCCGTGGATTTGAAGCTGTTCTAGAGGGTCAAACTATTGTCCAATTGCCATTGAACGTCACAGAAGATAGGCTAGTTGGAACTATAGATTTTGAACACGCGATTAAATATGGGGATAAAAAATTTGAACCAGGAATATTACATAGAGCAGATAAAAATATTCTTTATGTTGATGAGGTAAATTTATTAAGTGATCATTTAGTAAAAATCCTCTTAGAGTCTGCTTCTTCAGGTATTAATATTGTGGAACGTGAAGGGATATCTTTTAAACACACATCTGATTTTATTTTGGTGGGAAGTATGAATCCTGAGGAAGGCGCACTACGGCCACAGTTTTTAGATCGATTTGGATTATATGTGGAAGTAAAAGGCGAAAAGGACCTGAGGAAGCGCTGTGAAATTATTCGTCGAAGAATATCGTTTGAAGAGGATCCCTTATCCTATGTGTCGAAATGGATGGAAGAAACAAGAACCCTTTCAAATAAGGTAAAGAGGGCAAAAGAAGATCTATTAAGGGTTACTGTAACACAAAATGCAATGCAGCTTGCATCTTCCATTGTAAAAGAAGGAAATTGTGAAGGGCACCGCGGTGAATTAGTACTAATAGAAACGGCAAAGGCAATTGCCGCATTTTCTGGGAGAACAGTTATTAATATTGAAGATATCAAAGAAGCTGCAAAATATGCATTGCCCCATCGCATACGTAACAATCAGCCTCAACAGCAAACATCTATGCCAACAGAGCAAGATGGAGATAAGGATAATCAACAAGAGGATAATAAAAACAAACCAAATGATCAACTTGATCAACAAGAACAATCCTCTGATACTTCACAAGATCAGGGTGAATTTAAACAACAAAGCGATCCATCTCAAATGGATAATTATGGGGATGAATCTACAGAATCTCAGGAGGAAGAGATAGGAGAAGGAAATAAGGAAACTGTTGATGACCCTGGACAACCATTTATAGTGAATAAATGGTTAGAGGAAAATGTAAATCGTACAGTTGTGAGGGGAAGTGGGAAGAGGAGTCGCGTTGTCACATCATCTAATCAAGGCAGATATGTGCGTTATGCATTTCCAAAAGGTAACAAAATAACAGATGTGGCATTAGATGCCACACTCCGCAGTGCAGCACCATATCAGCTGTTCAGGGAAAAGGGAAAAACTGCTATAGCGATTGAAAAAAGTGACATTCGAGTAAAGGTCAGAGAAAAGCGTTCGGGAAATACCATAGTATTTGTAGTCGACGCAAGTGGATCTATGGGAGCCAATAAACGTATGACAGCAGTAAAGGGGGCTATACTGTCATTGCTTAATGACGCTTATCAAAAGCGAGATAGAGTGTGTATGATTGCATTTAGGAATGACAGTGCCGAGCTTATGTTGGGTGTTACTAGGAGTGTAGATTTGGCTCAAAAAAAATTGAGCGTTCTTCCTACAGGTGGTAGAACCCCTTTGGCAGCGGGACTCGATATGGCGTATGACGTCATAAAGGGGGCTAAAATTAAGGATAAAGATATTCTTCCTGCTATAGTATTAGTGACAGATGGCAGAGCAACTTATGTGCGAAACGGAATAGATGCATTTGAGGATGCAATGCGTTCAGCACAACGGATAGGAACGGAAAAAATCAAAACGGTTTTAATCGATACGGATCAAAACTTTATACAATTAAATTTAGGAGAAAAAATTGCTACAGCGTTAAACGCCGATCGATATAAAATTGAAGATTTAAAGGCTCAAGATCTAGTTACTGCAGTTTCACAATGTATTTAATTAGAGAATATAATCTGTCATAATACGTTTAATGAGGGGAAAACGGAACAAATGTATTTTAATGCATAGATTCATCCATTGATTTTAGTTTCAACGTTTTTACTATTTCTTTTTATTGGAATCAAACTATATTATAAAGCAGAATAACAGGGATAAGGAGAGGAATTATGAATTTAGATAAAAAAATATATCCATTTACAGCAATTGTTGGGCAAGAGAGAATGAAACTATCATTGATTTTAAATGTAATTAACCCATCTTTAGGGGGAGTGCTGATACGAGGCGAAAAAGGTACAGCAAAATCGACAGCTGTGCGTGCACTTGCTGATCTTTTACCTGAAAGAAAACAGATTGAAGGTTGTAAATTTTCATGTGATCCAAATAATGTTGATTTAGCATGTACGGATTGTGCAGAAAAGATTCAATCGGACCAAAAGGTAGATATCATTATGTCAAAAATGAAAGTAATCGACTTGCCAATTGGTGCTACAGAAGATCGAGTTGTGGGAACATTGGATATAGAACAGGCAATTAAAAAAGGAGAAAAGCAATTTGAAGCTGGAATACTGGCTAATGGTAATAGAAATATTTTGTATGTGGATGAAATAAACCTTTTAGATGACCATGTTGTTGATGTACTACTTGATTCTGCCGCAATGGGTGTTAACTTTATCGAAAGGGAAGGGATCTCCTTTGCACATCCATCAAGATTTACTTTGGTTGGAACAATGAATCCTGAAGAAGGCGATTTAAGACCACAGCTTATTGACCGCTTTGGTTTAGTAGTTGATGTAATAGGAGAAAGTGATACTGCCCTTCGTACGGAAGTGATCAAGAGAAGACTTGAATTTGAAAAAGATCCTATTGAATTTAAAAATGCTTATCAAGCTCAACAGACTGAATTAGCAGAAAATATTGAAAAAGCAATGGAATTACTCTCAGAAGTAGTTTTTGATGATAGCTTACTTGAAACTGCAGCTAAAATTTCTACTTCCTTAGAGGTGGACGGTCATAGGGCAGATATTGTCATGATTAAAACTGCAATGACAATTGCAGCATATCATCAAAGAAATGCAGCAACCATAGAAGATTTAAAAGAAGCTGCCACATACGTTATGCCTCATAGAATGAGAAGGAGACCATTTGACGATTCTTGTTATGCAGGTGATACGATTAAACAAATGGTCGACGAGATGATGAGATAGAAATGAAAAAGCAGCAGATTTTGTTGGTGTTATGGGTCACGAGTAAATGCAATCTCAAGTGCAAATATTGTTATGCGGATGCATGTATGCAAGGAGATGACATGCCGTATGAGACAGCAATAGCTGCAGTTGAAAAGTTTAAGGAATACCCCTTAAAGGTTCAGTTTGCTGGTGGGGAGCCACTCCTTAATTTTAGCCTTGTTTGCCGCATTATAGACTACATAGAAAAGCATAATTATGTGGCAACATTCCAACTTCAGACCAATGGGACGTTGATCGATGAATCAATTGCAAAAGGCCTAAAAAAAAGGAGGGTTGCGCTAGGCGTTAGCCTTGATGGACAACCCCAAATTAATGAATGGTTAAGGGGAGGGACAAAACTAACGGTAAATGGGATTCGCAATCTCGCTAATCAGAATGTTAAGGTAAATGTTAACACTGTTGTGACCGCATATAATGTGAAAGAATTGCATAAATTACCGGATTTTGTACTGTATTTTGGAAATGTGGCAGGTATAGGTTTGGATTTACTGCGCAGTGCAGGGCGAGGGAAAAAGGATATCAATGGAATTTGCCCATCTGAGCCAGAAGAATTGCGTAAGGCAATGATTATGATGCATCATAGGTGTGAAGATCTATACCATATGACAGGTGTTCGAATTCATTTGCGTGAAGTATCAGAAGCAAAACAAAGACTAAGGTTTTCACAACAGACAAAAGAGTACTGTTATGCATCCTGTGGACGTTCTATTGTTATTCTACCTAATGGCGATGTTTATCCCTGTGGTTCTCTCATTGAAGATGAGGATTATTTTATGGGCAATATCCATGGTGAATTATTAAAGCCTATTGCACTAAAATATAAAGATAGAAGCAGCTGTACCAATTGCAGGTATCAAGTATATTGCCCTGGAAGTTGCCCTTCGAGGATAATTACGAATCAAATCGTAGATATCTCTGATTCGCTAGACTGTGTGATGAGGAAGACGGCATTTGAGATTACTGAAAAAATTTAGAAAATATGTTTTAAAAAATGAGTGTGTTGAACGCTATTATCTTGTGTTTTGCACAAACGGGAAACACAAAAAAATAGCAGAAGCAATATGCGCTTGTATTGCAAATTTAGACTACTCATTGACTTTGAGTTAGTTGGACAGTTAATCCTATAGATGATGTTTTATCAAAACATCCGTATATTCCCATTATATGATTTATAAATGGCAATGTTTAGAAAACAGCATTTGCTCATAAGATAAAAATGAAAAATTCAATATGAAGATATAGGTGCCTGTTGTAATTTGAGGGTAATTGTGAACAGGTGAAAAGAGAAGAAGGGTGAAAATCCCACGCGGTCCCGCCACTGTATAAGAGGAGTTCTACCAGAAATGCCACTGAGAAATTGGGAAGGCAGGTAGAATGATGATCCTTGAGCCAGAAGACCTGCCTATTCTGTAATACTATAACTCTACGAGAGATGGAGGGGGATAATGATGGTAGATCTATTGGATTGATCTGGTTAAAAGCCTCTTGAAGTAATGTTGAGAGGTTTTTTAAGTGCAAAAGTCGGAAAGAGAATATTGAAAAATATTCTGACAAATCAAAATCAAGGGGGAAGACAGATGAAAAAAATATTTAATAAAAAATTAATACTATCCATTTTAAGCATCCTATGTGTCCTTACACTATTTGGATGTACAAGCAAAGTAAAAGAAGAGGTCAAAACAGGTACAGATCCTTTGAAAGGCACGAATGTAGAAATAAGCTACACAGATGCATTTAGCATTGTAGATTATGGTAACGATATTAAATTAGTTACAGATGGAGAAAATCAAAAATTTTTATTAGTACCTGAAGGGGAAGAAACACCTGAAATAGCAGAAGCATCAGGTGCAGAGGTGATTCATACCCCATTAAAAAATGTGGTCTACTGTTCTTCTACACAAGTATCTTTATTAAAACCGTTTTTTGAGGAGGAAGATTGGAATTCTATTTCAGGCGTTACGACAAAAGCAGAAAAATGGTACATAGATGAAGTAAAGACAGGCATGGAAAAAGGTGATATTACCTTTGTAGGCGGAGACGGGATGGGTGAACCAGACTTTGAATTGATTCAATCTTTAAATCCTGATATGGTAGTCGTTTATACTGGGGAAAACGGTCAGCAAACTACATTAGCAAAAATGAAAGAACTAGGCATTCCTTGTATGGTAGTCAACGATTATACAGAAAACGACGATATGGGACGATTGGAATGGACTAGATTTTTAGCCACTTTTTATAATAAAGACAAAGAAGCAGCTCAATTTATGAGTGAAAAAGAAGATATGTTGAAAGAAATACAAGCCCATGTCGCAGATAAACCAAGTCCAAAAGTGGTATGGGCTAGTGTTTACGAAGGAACTGTATATGTTCCTAATGGTGGTTCTTATGTAGCAAATCAAATTGAAAAAGCTGGTGGCGATTATGTATTTGCGGACTTGAACCAAGATAAGGGTAGTAGCACTCAGCTTACACTAGAAGAATTTTACGAAAAGGCTAAAGACGCAGATGTATTTATCTATTCAACTAGTAATTTATATATGCCTTCTATTGCAGACCTTAAAGCTGTATCTCCTTTATTAAAGGATTTCAAATCTATAAAGGATGAAAATGTATACTGCTTTACTCCCTCATACTATATGAATTTAGATAAAACCGTTGAAGGCGTGAAAGACTTGGCTAAAATTTTCCACGAGGATGTTTATACAGATTGGCAGCTTCAAATGTACGAAAAATTGCCTGTACAAAAATAATATTTAGCTTCACAACACGTTTACAGGTGCTTAAATCCCAGTTGAATATTGAGTAAATGAGAGCTCAAGTGCCTGTAAATATATAATTTATCTACGAAGCGATTTAGATTATATTTATTTGAAAAATATGCAAAACACAGTTAAGACGATACTAAATAAAAGGAAAAAAATAAATGTCATTAAAGAAAAACTACTATTTTTGGATGTTTGTACTATTTTTTTTGGTAGTATTAGCTACATTTTTAATAAATATTGGAATTGGATCTGTAGAAATTCCCGTCAAAGATGTAGTGAAAATACTGACAGATGGACTGATAGACGGAGATACAAATTCCAGCATCGTGTGGAAAATTAGATTACCTAGGGCAATTGCAGTGATTTTTGGTGGAGCATCTATAGCTGTATCTGGACTGATTATGCAGATCTTTTTTAGAAATCCTATAGTTGAGCCTTTCGTGTTAGGGGTATCTTCTGGAGCTACTTTGATGGTTGGCCTGGTCATATTAGGTGGGGCTGTGCTAGGAATTCCACCTATTTTCTTAAATTCATGGACTACTGTAGGTGCTGCGTTTTTTGGTTCTCTTTTGGTCATGGCTATTAACCTGATTGTGGCTTCTAGGGTAAAAAGCAATGTGTCCCTATTAGTCGTAGGTCTCATGATCGGGTATGTGTGCAGTGCACTTACTAATATGTTGGTTACTTTTGCTGAAGAGGCTCAGGTAAAAGGCTTTGTGGTTTGGCAAATGGGGAGCTTTTCAGGATTTACGTGGAATTCTGTAAAAACATTGGTAATTATATCTATTCCCTTATTGCTATTGTCTACTCTTATGCACAAACCATTAAATGCAATGGTTCTAGGAGAGAGGTACGCTACTAGCTTGGGAATCAATATACGATTGGTGAAAGTTTTTCTCATTGGCGTTTCAAGTTTATTAAGTGCTTCTGTGACAGCTTTTGCAGGTCCAGTAGGATTTATTGGATTAGCCGTTCCTCATATGACTAGGATTTTTATGAGAACGTCAGATAACAAGATTGTATTTCCTGCAACCATGCTATTAGGGGCAGGACTTACTGGGATATGCGATTGTATTGCAAGAATGCTCTTTAGTCCCACAGAGATAGCTCTTGGTTCTGTGACTTCTCTAATTGGAGCTCCTTTAGTTGCCTATTTAATATTAAGGAGGAATAAGGACAATGGATGAATCAAATATCATTGAGGCCAAAAATTTAGCCGTAGGCTATGGCAAGAAAAAGGTAATATCACATATAAATATTACAGTCAAAAAGGGACAGATGATTTGTCTGTTGGGTCCTAATGGAACGGGAAAATCCACGATTTTAAGAACCTTATCCGGCCATTTACAGCCTTTAGAAGGGGAAATTCGATTATACGGAAAAGAAATCCACAAGATAAAGAAAAAGGAACTGGCAAAAGTACTATCTGTAGTTCTTACAGAGAAGATTGATCCAGAACTTATTACTGTAACTCAAATGGTAACATTAGGGAGACAACCTCACACAAATTTTTGGGGTGAACTTTCTAAAAAAGATAAAAAAATTGTAACGGATTGTCTTGAATTGGTTCATGCAACCCATTTAAAAGACAGGTATTATTCTACTTTAAGCGATGGGGAAAAACAGAAAGTAATGATAGCTAGAGCATTAGCACAAGAGCCTAAGGTAATCGTTTTGGATGAACCTACAAGCCATTTAGATGTAAAGCATAAAGTAGAAGTGCTGTCTATACTGAGAAAGATGAGCAGGGATAAGGGGATTATCACTATAATTTCCTTGCATGATGTAGACCTTGCTCTAAAAACTTGTGATGTTATTGTCATGTTAAAGGATGGCAAGGTTGTCGATTGGGGCTTGCCTGATCGCATTATAAAACCAAATACGATTGGAAATTTATACGATATAGAAGCAGCTGGCTACAATCATAAACTGGGTTGTATGGAACTTTTAAGCTGTGAAGGTGGTAGAGTATTTGTCCTAGCAGGAGGGGGGACAGGTATACCTATTTATAGAACCTTGTCCAAAAACAGCATTGGGTTTTCCACAGGTATACTCTATGAAAACGATATTGATACATATATTTCCAGTACGATGAAAGCAAAGACTATAACAATAAAAAATAGCAAGGAAATCGCCAAAGCCATCCAAAAGGCAAAAGAGGCTATAGATTCATGTGAAATCCTCATTGATGGAGGTTATGAAAGTGAAGAGGTGGAATCATGTAAGAGTAATTTAATAAATTATGCCATAGCAAAGAATAAGAGAATAATTTCCCTAAGCAAAAACAAAATTTCGTTGAAAATCCATCCTATGACTTATCTTCAAGAACAACTTCATAAAATGCTTCATTGTGAACAGGATGAAAGTCAAGAGAAAGAATATATTGTTTTAGGCGAGTGTAGGTAGAATGGAGAGAAAAATATTGAAGATTTTTACATTGTCCACTGGAGATGAAGTACATAGATATCAGAAGAGCATTGTCATCCCATTTCAAGGAGAGAGAAAGGTGATTAGCACATCTGTTTTAAATGGAGGGTATCAAGAAAGTATAAAAGCCATTTTTAATCATGATGCCAATCCAGGTGCAGGAATGGCCTGTGTTTTAAGGACAGATTCCTATTACAATGACATGAGATTAGTTTCCCAAGAGCTAGGACTAGATCCGGAGAGTACTACAGGAATTTCTACTGCTGCTTCTATGGAGAATGTATCCATAAAAACAGCTACATTTGAAGATTTGACAGTAACAGCTATTGTGACAGGTGGAGTAGAGGTCAATGGAGGAAGGGTAGGTGATCCTGCATTTTATCATGAACAAAAGGGAAAAGTGGAAAAAATTCCAGAGGGAACCATAAATATTATACTTTATATTGATGCAGATTTAAGTGAAGGCACAATGGCGAGAGCCGTGGTTACCTGTACAGAAGCTAAAACTGCAGCACTTCAGGAGCTAATGGCAGGGAGCAACTATTCTAGGGGACTAGCTACGGGTTCCGGTACAGACGGAACCATAGTTGTAGCAAATAGTCAATCACAGCTCCTTTTGACAAATGCAGGAAAACACAGCAAATTAGGAGAACTTATTGGCGTGACCGTAAAGTCAGCAGTAAAGGAGGCCTTATTTCTTCAATCAGGTCTATGTCCAAAGGAACAGCACAATTGTATCAGGCGTTTAAAGCGATTTGGAGTTTCGCAGGATCTGATCTGGGAGAAGTACAAAACATTACAAGGAAATAATTTAAGTAAACCAGAGTTTATTCATCGCTTAGAGGAACTGGAGACTGATGGCCAATTGGTCACTCTAACTTCTCTTTACGTTCATCTCATGGACCAGTTGGATTGGGGTCTTCTTATGCCTTTAGAGGTCGTCTCAGAAGGTCAGAAAATAATAGAAAGAATAAAAGACAGGTTTAACGTACTAATTGTTTCAAAAGTCACTGGCGATTTTGTCGATAACACTGTTGAATGCATGATTGACGTCTTTGTAGATACCATTGCCAGGGTAATGGAGGTGGGTCAGGATGTTTAAAATAACATGGATTCTCTCTCCTATGGATTCCTCCTATTCCTTAAGGGAAGCAAGAGAACTCACAAAGGAAGAAGCGGGAGATCAGATTATGGTCCATTTTATAGATAGCTATAAAATGGATACAGATCTAGAAGAGTATCAAAGATCTTATGAGTACTTAGAAAACGCAGATTTTATTGGGATACTCATTCACGGTGGGCTTACTCAATTTAATTCTTTTGAAGAAATTATGAACCAATACGGAGGAAAAAAGAAATTTTTTATCTATTCAGGATTTGAAGATGAAAATAGGGCAATGCTGAAGCACTCTAAAATATTTCCCGAGGAATATTCAGAAATAGTGAAATACATACGGGGTGGAAGTACAAACAATTGCATCAATTTATACAAGTATTTATCCTCAAAATATGGTGACAAAAAACATTCTTATGATCCTCCAGAAGCTTTAAGCTGGGAAGGAATTTACTACCCTAAAAAAGATTTTAATACCTGTGTCACAGAAATTGCTCATAAGAGAAAAGCAGGAACGCCTATAATAGGAGTCCTGTTTTACAGCAAATACGCTCACGAAAGAAACACCGAGCACATTGATGCGCTCATTACAGAGGTTGAAAAAAGGGGCGCCTATCCTTTTGTAATCTATACTGCTTCTGCTCCAGAACCGTGTGTAGGATGTAAGGGTTTTAAATGGGTAATGGACAATTTACTTATGATTAATGGAAACTGTCAAGTAGATGCGATCATTAATGTCTTAGGTTATTCTCAAAGTATTATGGCAAGTGCTGGAGACGGAAGGAAGATGATTCAAAATAGTATATTTGAAGCTTTGGACATTCCTGTAATGCAGGGTGTGGTCACGTATCAAACTTACGAAGACTGGAAAACCAATTTAAGAGGTGTGGATGGAATGTCTTTTACGAGTAGTATATACTACCCTGAATTTGATGGCCAGATTACTACAACTACTTTTGCCTATAGTGAATACGTCAAAGACCATATTGGAAACAGAACTGTTCATAAACCTATATTAAGTCAGGTGAGTCAAATATGCAGACTGGCAATCAATTGGGCAAAACTTCGGATTGTGGACAATAAAGATAAAAAAGTAGCTATATTATTCCACAATATGCCTCCGAGAAACGATATGATAGGCTGTGCCTTTGGGTTAGATACTCCTCAAAGCGTTTATCTCATGGTTGAGGCCCTCAAAAAAGCAGGTGTTAAGACAGAATATTCCTTTGAAGGCGGAGATGAAATCATTCAAAGGATTATTAATGCAGTAACCATTGATACTAGATGGCTATCAGCAGATCAAGCTATAGAGCGCAGCGTAGACACGATTGCTGGGGAAGAGTACCGGGATTGGTTTTCTAAGCTTGACAATAAAGTTCAGGAAGAATTGATAAGGGATTGGGGCAATCCTCCAGGGGAGTACATGGTTCACAATGATACCCTTCCTCTACCTGGAATTATCAATGGAAATATATTTATAGGTCTCCAGCCGCCTAGAGGTTATGAGGAAAAAGCGGAAGAAGTATACCATAATACGGATATCGTCCCTCCTCATCAGTATATTTCATATTACAAATGGATAAGAAATGCTTTTAAGGCTGATGTCATCTTCCACGTAGGAACCCATGGCACATTGGAATGGTTGCCAGGAAAAGAAATTGGTTTATCTAAAGCCTGTTACCCTTATGTGACAATTGACGATATACCTCATCTATATCCCTACAGCATTACAGTACTAGGTGAAGGAATTCAAGCAAAGAGGAGATCCCATGCAGTGATTTTAGATCATTTAATACCCTCTATGATGCTAAGTGGCACATATGATGACATGGAAGAACTAGATGAGCTCCTTAAGCAACACTATCAAGCAAAGCAAGGAGATCAAGGAAAAATTCAGGTTTTAAAAGAAAAAATCATAGAATTAGCCCTTGAAAATAACTATGATAAGGATTTAAACATACATAAAAAGGAAATGGAAGAGGATTTTCAAGGATTTATAAAGATACTTCATTCCTGGTTAGAAAGCATTAAAAATACCTTGATTAAAGATGGACTTCACATTTTTGGCAGGATGCCAACTGAAGAGAGATTAGAAAACATGATTTGCGCGTTGCTCAGATTATCTAATGGAGAGATTCCCTCCCTACTGGAAGCAGTTTCAACATTATATGGCTATGATTATAAATACATTGTAGAACAGGAACATAAGGTGAATTCCACTGGCAAAACCAATCTCATGATTGTAGATGAATTGGAGGAATTTAGCCGTAAAATCATCCATATGTACATAGAATCAAAATTAGATATAAATGCTACGATACAATACGTAAAGGAAAGTATAGGCTGTGAAGAAACAAATATTCAACAGCTGCTCCTAATTCTTGATTTTATTTGCCAAGAAGTCATGCCTAAGCTAAAGGATACAGAAGACGAAATAAAAAATATGGTAAAGGGCATTGAGGGAAGATTTGTTCCACCAGGAAAGGGTGGATCTCCTACAAGGGGAAATGTAGATATATTGCCTACAGGGCGAAACTTTTATTCTATAGATCCAAGGGCGGTTCCTACTCGAGCTTCCTGGGAAGTGGGCAAACAACTTGGAGACCAACTTATAGAGCGCTATTTAAAAGAGGAGGGTATGGTTCCTCAAAGTGTTGTCATCGTCATATACGCAGGAGAGACCATGAAGACTTCAGGAGACGATGTAGCTGAAGTGCTTTATTTAATGGGGATAAAGCCCAAATGGGTTGACAATACGGATATCGTCATGGGTCTTGAGGTGATTCCCCTAGAAGAATTAAAGAGACCTAGAATAGATGTGACACTTAGAATCTCAGGCCTGTTTCGCGATACTTTCCCCAATTTAATTGAGATGATAGAGGAAGCTGTAAATAAAGTAGCTGCTTTAGACGAAAGTGGAGAAGACAATTACCTAAAGAGAAATATCGACTTAGAAGTACAAGAATTGCTTAAGGAAGGAGCAAGTCTTAAAGTTGCCCAGGAAGAATCAAAACTAAGAATTTTCAGTGATCCACCAGGGACTTATGGAGCTGGTGTCGATATGCTCATAGAGAGCAAGAACTGGAAGGATTACACGGACCTTGGAAATAATTATGTGTTTTGGGGAGGTCATGCCTATGGCAAAAACGTTCACGGTAAAAGAGTGACAGAGGTCTTTTCGAAACGCATGTCCCGTGCTGAAATTACTATAAAAAATGAATCCTCTATGGAAATAGATATGTTGGAAAGCGATGATTTCTACAATTATCACGGAGGCTTGATAGCTGCTGTCCGTACAAAATCAGGGAAAAAGCCAAAGTCTTATTGTGGGGATAGCAGCGACCCTGCCAGAGTAAAATTAAATGATGTAGGCGAGCAGTCGGCAAAGATCATGCGAGCCAGGATTTTAAACCCGAAATGGTTTGATGGGCTGACAAAACACGGATATAAAGGAGCTCAGGAAATATCGGGGATGGTAAACTTTGTCTTTGGTTGGGATGCTACATCGGATATTATAGAAGACTGGATGTACGAGAAGATCAGCGAAAACTACTTGTTTAACGACGAGAGGAGAGAATGGATCAAAAGCGTAAACCCTTGGGCTGTACACAATATGGTAGAGCGATTATTGGAGGCTAATCAAAGGGGAATGTGGAATGCCAAGGAAGAAAGTCTAGAAAAATTGCATGGTTTGTATCTATCTATAGAAGGAGATATAGAAGAATACATATAAGCGCCTGCAGCGCTTTAGCCATCATCCACCAGTGCTCTAGGGTTAGGCTCTGCGGGTCAAAGGTCTAACCCTAGAACTGGAGTGGTATTAAGAATCAAAAGAAGGGCTTGTCTATTAAATAAAAAGACATTAGAGTTGCTAATAAAAAGGAGAAAGTACATGTTGAAATTAGTAGATTTGACAAAAAAATATGGGGATTTGACAGCTGTAAATAAGTTAAATCTAACCATAGAAAGTGGAGAGTTTTTTGGCCTTCTTGGTCCCAATGGTGCAGGTAAAACTACTACCGTTCGAATGATCAGCACAATCACCCCAAAAACATCTGGGGATATTATTATAGACGAAGTGAGTATGGACAGGAATCTAACAGCGATAAAGATTAAAATTGGCGTTGTTCCCCAACAAAATAATTTAGAAAGTGAAATGACTGCATGGGAAAATCTAGAGGTCCATGGATTAATCTATAAAATGCCTAAGGAAAAGCGTAGAGAAAAGATTGAAGAGATCCTGCATTATACGGATTTATACGACCGCAAAGATGATTTGGTCAGTAAATTTTCTGGAGGGATGAAAAGAAAGCTTATGATAGCCAGGGCACTTATGCACGAACCTGAAATATTGCTTTTAGATGAACCCTCCGTAGGCTTAGATGCATCCTGGAGGAGAAAGATGTGGGATCTCTTAAAAAAATTAAAAGCTTCTGGATTAACAGTACTCCTTACTACTCATTATATTGAGGAAGCAGAAGTTCTTTGTGATAGGGTAGGCCTAATCAACGGGGGAGAACTGGTAGAGCTGGATTCTCCACGTAACCTTATTAAAAAAGTAGGGGAGTTTACGGTAGAAAATTTTGTAAATGGAATCACAACAGAAGAATTCTTCAATTCAAGGGAAGAAGCTGTCGCTTACGCTTCAGGTTTAGAAGGTAGCGTAAATATAAGACCTTCCAATTTAGAAGACGTATTTCTGAAATTGACAAACAGAAGGGTGGAGCCTAAATGATTTTATATGGAATACTATGGCAGGAGTTTATTATATTTAAGAGAAAATTTTGGAGCACCACCATTGGAGCAATGGTTTCACCTATTTTGTACTTAATTGCCTTTGGTTGGGGGTTAGGAAGCAATCTAAAAATGGAAGGCACATCTTATATGCAATTTGTCATTCCAGGGATTATAGCCCTAAACACCATGATCACCAGTTTTAACAATACAGCCAACTCTATCAATATATCTAGACTGTATTACAAGACTTTCGAAGAGTATATGGTAGCTCCCATTAATATGAGAACCTATGCCATAGGCAAAATTGTTTCAGGAGCATTTTATGGGATCTACTCTGCGATGCTAATTGTATTAATTGTCATGATTTTTGGCGGTGGATTACATATTACCCCTTACTTTATACTCATTGCCATACTAAATTGCTTTTTATTTTCTGCTGGTGGATTTATAGCAGGGCTTAAGATTAATTCCCATGCAGATATGGCAAAATTTTCAAATTTTATTATTACCCCTATGTCTTTTTTATGTGGAACTTTTTTCTCTATCGAAAAAATGCCTGTAGGGATCAAGTATTTTATTAATATTTTACCTTTAACCCATACGAGTCAAGGTTTGAGAGCTATAGGAGAATCTCTTGAAATGATGGCATTGCACTTTGCAGTATTAGCAGTTTACTTTGTCGTCCTTCTGATTATGGGCATAAGGTTATGTAAAAATATTGAATAAAGCTGTAGGAGCCACAGGCGCCTTATTTATAAGTTATACGTTGTAAGTTCTATGTAAGATTTTTTACTCACTAAAAGTGAGATTGCCATTGAAAAAATCAAAACTATAGTGATCGATACAGATCAAAACTTTATCAGAATGGATTACATTGAAAAGCTGTCAAAGGCCATCAATGGAGAAATATATAAAATTGAAGATCTTAAAGCACAAAGTATCGTTGCAGCAGTAAACCACTCATTATAAAAACTTAAAGGAGATAGCAAAATCACTATAGGAAAAAAGATATACCCTTTTACTGCAATTGTTGGACAGGACAAAATGAAATTGGCTCTCATCTTAAATGTGGTCAATTCATCTTTAGGTGGGGTGTTAATTAGAGGGGAAAAGGGTACAGCAAAATCGACAGCTGTACGAGCGCTAGCAGATCTTCTCGCAGAGCAAAACTTTATAGAAGGTTGTAAGTTTTCCTGTGATCCATCTAATGAAGAACAAATGTGTGACTACTGTTTAGCGATGATAAAAAATAATAGCCCTATTCAAGTTGGCAAAGGGAAGAAGAGAGTAATTGACCTACCAGTAAGTGCTACAGAAGATCGAGTAGTGGGAACTCTTGATATTGAACACGCTATCAAAAAAAGGGGAGAAGAAATTTGAAGCGGGCATTCTAGCTCAGGCAAATCGAAATATACTGTACGTAGATGAAGTCAATTTATTAGACGACCATGTAGTTGATATTTTATTAGACTCGGTTGCGATGGGCGTGAGTACCATTGAAAGGGAAGGGATTTCTTTTGTGCATCCCGCCCGCTTTACATTGGTTGGAACTATGAACCCTGAAGAAGGTGATTTAAGACCTCAGCTCTTAGATCGCTTTGGTCTAGTTGTAGACGTAATTGGAGAAGACGATACAGCAAAAAGGGTTGAAGTAATCAGGAGAAGGCTTGAATTTGAAAAGGATCCAATGAATTTTTACAAAGCCTATGAAGAAGAATAAAAAGCATTGTCTAACAAAATTCAAAAAGCTATTGAATTTTTACCTCATGTAGTAATTGATGATGAACTTTTAGAGACTGCTGCAAAGATATCTACATTTTTAGGTGTAGATGGCCACAGGGCAGATATGGTCATGATCAAAACTGCCATGACCATTGCCGCTTTAAAGGAGAGAGAGAAAGTGGAAAAAAGGGATTTAGTAGAATCAGCTGCCTTTGTACTGCCTCATAGGATGAGGAGAAGACCTTTTGAAGAGTCTCTTATCAATATGGATATAATCGAAGAAAAAATAAATGAGTTTATATAAGGTTCTATTATGGCAAAACCAAGAAATTTAATCGTACTTTGGACTACAGGCAGATGCAACTTAAAATGTAAGTACTGCTATGCTGGAGGAACAAGTATACATGCGGATATGGAGTTTGAAACGGCAAAAAAGGTTTTAGATTATTTTGGGAAAGAACCTATGAAGGTTCAATTTGCAGGTGGCGAACCTATGCTTAATTTTGATTTGATCCGCAAAGTATATAAATACGTAAGAGAACGTGGATACGACGGATCCTTCCAAATGCAAACCAATGGGACCCTCATAGATTCAAAAAAGGAAAAGGAAATAAAAGAGATGAATATGGCCATTGGCATCAGTTTAGATGGCGTTCCCGAAGTAAATGAGCATTTACGAGGAAAGACAAAAGAAGTTATTCATGGAATTCAGGCATTATGCCAAGAGGGAATGATGGTCAATATAAACAGCGTAGTAACAGCACAAAATGTAGAACAAATTCCAAAGTTAGCGGACTTTGCCTTCTACCTGGGAAATATAGGGGGAATTGGTCTGGACTTGCTTAGACAAGCTGGGCGAATGAAAGAGAGTAGCTGTCAAGTAAAAAAGGCAAGCCCCAGCCAATTAGAGTCTGCCCTTAGCTCCCTTCAACAGCGTTGCAATTTTTGGTACCAACACTCTGGAAGAAAGATAGGTGTGAGAGAGGTTGAGGAGGCTCGAACACGGCTTAAACATTCACTATCCAATGAAAACTACTGTTATGCATCTTGTGGTAGGTCCTTTGTAGTACTTCCTAATGGAGATATTTATCCCTGTGGTTCTCTCATAGATAAGCCCAATCTTTACATGGGTAATCTCCAATTTGAGGACAAAATTAGGAGTATTTCCCTACCAAAGCAGGATAGAAAACTGTGTATCAATTGCAAATATATTGCCATTTGTCCAGGAGGGTGCCCTTCTAGATTGATTGTTAATAGAAATACATCTGAAGAAGTTTTAGACTGCGTTATGAAGAAAACAGCCTTTGAAATCGCACAAGAAGAGCTATCATCAAATAGAAAGGAGGTTCAGATATGAATGTAAGAAATAATCCATCAGATGGGATATTTCATCCTGATTCAAAAATCTATTTTTCTTCCCTTGATTCCTATTTAGATTGGTATCTAAAAGGAAAAGACATTAAAGGAATTTATTGGGTAGGGATACTCACCCATGGTGCTAGCGTCTTTAGTGACAATAATCAAGTTGAGAATGCCTTGGTCTACGCTCTTGAGCAGATAGGTCTTGGTGTAATTCCCGTCTTTAATTACCTTTCTGCTGAGAAAGAAGAGAGCATCTTGGATTTACCTGAAATTGTAGAAAAGTACCTTATTACCGAAAAAATTCACATCGATGGACTAGTCCATTTACAGATGTTGTCAGCCATAAAAGAAGGCAAATTGGACGATCTATTTAAGCAGACTACGGAAGTGTTTAAGTCGGTAAATGTGCCTATATTTAGGCCTATTGTAAGCCATTTGCAAACAGAAGAGGAATGGCTAGACAATTCTAGTGGGATGGCAATGGAAATACACTCATCATTTACTACCAATGAAATGATGGGAATGATTGAACCCATTTTAATAGGATGTAGGGATGAACAAAAGGGCCTTCTTGGAAAAATACCCATTATGGATCGCATAAACCGAATTGCAAATCGGGTAGGAAAATGGATAGAGATGAAAAATACTCCAAATCACCAGAAGAAATTTGTACTCATGATTCATAGCTCACCTTGTTCTGGAGTTGAAGCTACCATTGGAAGCGGCGCTGGATTAGACGTATTTGAGAGCTTGATTGGTATTATGAAAGCCTTACAGGAAAATGGATATTTAATAAATAATATTCCTGAAAATGGAGATGCGTTACGTCAAATTATTATGGACCGGAAGGCATATCAGGATTTTCGGTGGACTACGGTAGAAAGCATTGTTGCTGGTGGAGGAGTTCTATACAAAATGCCTATGGAGGGTGAAGGTGGATATTTATCCTTCCATAGGGAACTTCCCTTTCAAATGCAAAATGAGTTAGAGGATACATGGGGAAAAGTACCAGGAGAAGGAATGGTTTTTGAAGGAAAAATCATCATTACTGGTGTGGAATTTGGAAATGTAGCTGTGATGGTTCAACCAAAGAGAGGCTGCTATGGAGCCAAGTGTACAGGAGAAGTGTGCAAGATTTTACACGATTCATCTTGTCCTCCCCCCTATCAATACATTGCTACTTATAGATATATCGAACGCATTATGAAGGCTCATGCCATAGTTCACGTGGGAACAGGAGGAAGTCTACAATATTTACCAGGGAAGAGCAATAGCCTATCCTCAAATTGTTGGCCAGATATTGTACTGGGTAATACGCCAAATTTATTTCTATACAATGCAGCTGTAGGAGTGGAAGGGACTATTGCAAAGAGGCGAAATTCAGCTGTAATCTTAGACTACATGCCCTCTAGTTTTACTATGGATGTTTCTAAAGTGAAGCTCATAAAGCGCATATCTGAATATATAGAAGCTTTAGAGGTAGAGAGCGATCAGGCTGAAATAATCGAAATGGAAATTCAAGAGAGGATACAATCATTACCTAGAGCCCAAGAAATCCTAAGGGGAGAAACAGAAAGGGTAAGAGGATTAGAAAAGTTAAAAGATTTACTCATTCAATCGATTAATGCTAATAGAGATGAAAAACTTCACGTCTTTGGCAAAAAGCTAAGCCTTAAAGAAATAACCGCTTATATAATGGAGTCTATAGATGGAAGCAGCTCTAATGCGCGTGCGTTAAAGAACCTTTGCCAGGATATATACGAGTATCATACTTTGCTGTTGGATTTAATCCACCACTTCCTGTGTGGGAACCCTGTAGAAGATAAAAAGATAGAGAAGGTTCCCAAAGAACTGATAGCAAATCTCCAATTAGAAATTCATGGAATGGCAGAGTCTTTAGAATATATGGAGGAAGAAATCATATGCCTAGTAAATGCTTTGGAGGGAAAATACGTAGAGCCTGGTTTGGCTGGAATGCCTTGTGATGATATTCGAGATATTCTGCCAACGGGAAGAAATCTGTTTATAATGGATGTTCAAAAGGTACCTACTCCTGAAGCGTATTTAATTGGAATGAAGTTAGCAGAGGAAATGATAGCACAGTATAAAGAAGAAGAGGGGGAAATACCTGAAAAAGTAGCCATGAATATGATGTCTATGGATATCTCCATGACCAAGGGAGAGCAAGTTTCACAGATGCTCTATCTTATGGGAATAAAACCTGTATGGAATAATAATGGGAAGGTAGAAGGCTTAGAGGTGATTCCTTTAGAACAACTAAGACGCCCTAGAATAGATGTGATGGTTCGAATCACAGGAGTACTACGAGACGCTTATCCTCAAGTGGTTGATTTGATGGACCAAGCAGCAGTTATTGCTTCGAATACTGAAGAACCCTTAGATAAAAACTACATACGAAAAAACACTCTACAATTGATTCAGAAGCTTAAAGAAGCAAAGGATGATGGGAATATAGAAAGGCGAGCTACTATTCGAATATTTGGAGATAAACCTGGAACCTATGGATCAGGTGTAGACTTAGCTTTAAAGGCTAGCGCCTGGAAGGAAGAAAAGGATATTGCAAAAGTGTTTACTGCATTTTCAGGTTATGCTTATGGCAATGGCTTAAACGGATATACCTCTAGCCGTGAATTCGTTGAAAACGTAAAAAATACAGATATATCCTATGAAAAAACTACTTCAAAAAGATACGATGTTTTGTCTTCAGGGTTTATTTCATCTGTTCAGGGAGGATTTCAAACCTTAAAAAAGAATTTTTCAAAAGCTCAATTAAAGCAGTATCACGGCAGAGTAGAGGAAAGTGAAATCCCTATCATTTCTACAATGGCAGAAGAGCTAAAGAGGAATTTGAATGAAACCATATTAAATCCCTTTTGGAATGAAAGCATGATGGAAAAAGGTTACGATGGAGCAAGTGAAATAATGGAAAGAATACAGACGGTATTTAGTTGGAAGTCTTTGACAAAAAACATTAAAGATGAGGATTTAGATCGGATGGTAGACTTTTATGCCAATGATAAAGATATGAAAAATTGGTTTCAAAAATATAATCCCTTTGCTTTTGAAGAAATATGTCGAAGATTTTTAGAATTACATCAAAGGGACTGTTGGAACCCAAACTCAGAAGTCCTAGAAAGTTTAAAAAAGACTTATATGGAAATGGAAGGTGAAATGGAAGAAATATCTCAAGAGCAAGGAGGAGAATATCAGGGAGGGAATACAGAGGTGTTGACTTATGAAGATATAGAAACGTGGGGAGATAAGCTAAGCTTAGTAAATGATTTGTTTGATATTTAATGTTTTTTAGAAATTTCACTTTATATGTATCAGTTAAAAAACGTATTGAATTAGACCATACTTGTAGATCATATAAATTTACATACTGTGTTTTAGCTTTTAGAAAGAAGGTCAGTATATTGTTAAAGCTAATGAATTTTTCAACCCATCCATCGGACCTGGATAAGTTTTCAGGTGATTACAATAAAATAAAACAATTTTTAAAAAAACATGCTATGCACGGATTAGAACTCATTCAATACTCGCCTTGGAACGATGGAGTTATTCCATCGTCTATGATTCATGGCCTTCATATGCGATTTTGGCCTATGTGGTTGGACTTTTGGAGGAATGACAAAAGTAAACTTATAAAACAATTTGGAGAGAAAAGCACTTGGGTACATTATTATGGGGGCGAATCTAGAGACGCGATTATAGAGCATTATCAAAAGGAATTAAAAGATGCCTGCGCTATGGGAGCTAAATATGTAGTTTTTCATGTATGCCATGTACAGCTTGAACATAGTTATACTTACTCCTTTGACTATACGGACAGTGAAATTATTGAGGCGTTTATTGAGATGATTAATGAAGTTCTTGAAGGTTTTGAGCCCAGTTTTGATTTGCTTCTAGAAAATCTCTGGTGGCCAGGTTTAACCATGCTTGACAAAAAAAACTCTACAAGGCTAATGGAAAGGATTAAATATCCCAATAAAGGTTTTATGATGGATATAGGGCACTTAATGAATACCAATAAAGAACTCAAAAGAGAAGAAGAGGCAACAGATTATATTTTAGAGGTGTTGGATAGCCTAGAGGATTTGGCTGTCAATATTAAAGGCATTCACTTGAACAGCTCACTTTCAGGAGAATATGTGAAAAGGGAGATTGCATCTTATAAAGGACATGATTATAAGGGAGACTTTTTTAATCGCTACGTGAAAGCCTTCAGCCATATATCTCAAATTGACAGACATACACCATTTACACATCCTTCAATAAAAAAGGTGATCGATTATGTGAGACCCCAGTATCTTGTTTATGAGTTTATTTCAGAATCCTTAAATGAACTAGATAAATATATTAAAGAACAAGATAGAGCTTTAGAATCAATTATTTAACTCAAATTTGCTACAACAAATAGTTGCAATAATGTAAGATACATCAGATAGCTATATCCTTTGAAAGAAAAAGATTACTTGATTATAGAAATTATTTATGATAACATTAATGCAGATAGAAAATTGAATATTACCGATTTAGGTTCATTTTGATTAAATGGGAAAGAGGTGTAATTCCTCTACAGCCCCCGCTACTGTAAATGATGACGAACCCCTAGGCAACTCCACTACATCACCTGTTGATGTGGGAAGGATTAGGGAAGTAGGATGATTCAAAGTCAGGAGACCTGCCTAGATTGGAGAATGTGTAAAGCTTCGGAGGGAGGTTTGTTACCGTAATTGGATAACATTGTTTTTATTAACCAGATCTCACGTAGATCTGGTTATTTTTTTCGAGGTGTAAAAACTTCTTGGATTTCTAGATAACTAAAAATATTTAGGAGCACCCTCCGCTTTAAATAAAACAAGGAGAGAATTTTAATGAAAATACTTAAAATCAAAAAAATCAACACTGCAATTTTTATGTACGCCCTTATTTCTTTAGTAATGTTTAGCGTAAAAGACGTACAGGCGATGCATATTATGGAAGGCTTTCTTCCAAAAGGATGGGCACTGTTTTGGACAGTTGTGGCTATACCATTTTTCGTCCTTGGAGTGCGCAGATTAAATTTTATATTTAAAAATCAACCAAATAAGAAACTTTTAGTCGCATTGGCAGGCGCATTTGTATTTTTATTATCCGCTTTAAAAATTCCTTCTGTAACAGGCAGCTGTTCACATCCTACTGGTGTAGGCTTGGGAGCTATATTATTTGGACCAACTATTATGACTGTACTAGGAGTAATCGTTTTACTATTCCAAGCTCTATTACTAGCCCATGGCGGTATTAGTACATTAGGTGCAAATGCTTTCTCTATGGCAGTAGTTGGTCCTTTTGTAGCTTATGGAATCTTTAAATTACTTCGAAAGAACAATGTGAATGCAGGCGTTTCTGTTTTTGCAGCAGCAGCATTGGGAGATTTAGCTACTTATGTAGTTACCTCTTTGCAATTAGGTGTGGCCTTCCCTGATCCAGTAGGAGGTATAGCAGTATCTATTTTTAAATTCTTAAGCATCTTTGCTCTTACTCAAATCCCCATTGCAGCAGCAGAGGGAATCATCACTGCTTTAGTATACGACAAAGTCGTAGAGTATGAAGGAAAGGATGTAATAAATGAAAATTTCAACTAAAATCATACTAGTATTTGCATTACTAGTTTTAATCATCGTACCTTTAGTCATTACAAATGATGCTGAGTTTGGTGGAGCTGACGGTGAGGCAGAAGAAATGATTACTGTTATTAACCCTGATTATGAACCTTGGTTTAGTAGCTTTATGGAGCCAGCCAGTGGGGAAATTGAATCTCTGCTCTTTGCTTCACAAGCCGCATTAGGTGCAGGGATCATCGCATATTACATAGGATATAATAAAGGAAAAAAGGAAAAAAAAATCCATGTTACAAGTCGATAAAATCGCTTATACAAACAAGTTGACTAAAATAAATCCAAAAATCAAATTTGTTGCAGCAATGATTTTGCTATTTACAGCAATTATTTTTGAGAACATACCTATGTACATTGGTATGTTTCTCTTTATTGGATTTGTACTGGTTCAATTTGCAGGCATAAAACTTAATCGTTATCTTAAGTTTTTTATGATACCTTCATCCTTCTTATTATTGAGCCTAGTAACTATTTTGATTTCTGTATCAAAGAGTGCAGATGTTTTTCTTTATAATATTTCAGTAGGAGGATTTTACATTGGCATAACGCAGTCTTCTTTAAATCGATGTTTTATCTTGTTTTTTAGAGCCTTAGCCTGTCTTTCTTCTACTTATTTTCTTGCCTTAACGGTGCCCATTAACCAGCTATTAAAAATATTAAAGAGTATGAAAATGCCAATTGTAGTATTGGAGATGGTCATGCTCATTTATAGGTTTATAATGATGTTCTTGGAAGAATACAAAGATATGCAGACGGCTATATATTTGAAATTTGGATATGGAAATCTAAGGACATCCTATAGATCTATGTCTTTGCTCCTTGTCAGTCTCTTCACTAGAATGATGAATAGATATGAGGAATTGAGCATTTCACTAGAAGTAAAATTATATGATGGAGATTTTCATGTATAGGCTATAGAATTGCCATAATCTATATATGATCCCTTGAGGAAAATAAAAAGATAATGCGAGCTTAAGCAAAGTAACAAAGACATGCAAGGAGGCTTTTATGTTAAGAACAGAGCACTTGACTTATAAATATGAAGATAATACCATAGCCTTAAAAGATGTAAAAATCAACTTAAATAATGGTAAAATCATCGCTCTTATTGGGGGCAATGGAGCAGGAAAATCTACTATGTTTTTAAATCTAATGGGCATATTAAAACCGACAGAGGGTATCATTCTTTTTAATGGGCAACCACTAGAGTATAATAAAAAATATATGTACGAATATCGTCAAAAGGTGAGTTTGGTTTTCCAAGATCCAGATAAACAAATATTTCACTCGAATGTCTATGATGATGTAGCTTTTGCCTTGAGAAATATTGGATTACCTGAAGATGAAGTAAAGCGCAGGGTAGACGACGCCTTAATACAAACTGAAGCATATGATTTTAAAGAAAAAGCTGTCCACTACCTCAGCTATGGACAGAAAAAAAGAGTAGCCATTGCTGGAGTCATAGCTCTAAATACACAAGTTATACTCTTTGATGAGCCAACAGCCGGTTTAGACCCAGCAATGACAAGAGGAGTTGTCAAAATTATCAATACTTTAGC
>NZ_CALNCS010000181.1 GCF_937875145.1 Alkalibaculum bacchi
ATTCATTGGTAAAAAAGATGGCGTTAATGGTACGTTTAGCTGGCCGTAATCACTTTCATTTGATCACGGCGTTTGCCACAAAACAAGAATAGACTGGAAGCAAAAAGATCTAGACCAAAACCCTCTTGAACAATAGCAGCTAATCCATCGATAGATTTACGCATATCGGTATAACCACATGCAATGTAGATGTTTTTTGCAGCGGTAATGTCACCTAGCATATATTTTTCAAAGCCATCAGGACAGCTTCAATCGTTTCCTTAGAAGTTCCCTCAGCAACCTCAACGCTAGCATTTGGGAGATGAATCATGACTGCTGATTGTTGATATTGATTTGATGGATTTACTTGGAGCTTTGCGAACTCGACAGGTTTAGATAACTCTGTTTCTGTCTGCATGGCAGGTAGTTGTTCGCAAGCAGCTTTACGTATTTTCTTTAACCAGTAATAATACGACTGTTGCTTAATCTCATTTTGAGCACACCATTCTTTTACTGTTAGATCACTAGGTTGGCAATCTTTAATAATCTGGATCCAGTGTTCCATACGGAAACGATTTTTTACTTGAGTAACTTCATCCATGTAGATACCTCCATTCATAGTAATTCAAGTAAGCTTGAAAAACTCAAAAAACTATAACTTGAAAAACTATGATTAATCTTTGAAGATATTATCTCATGAATTGGAGTGTGATATAAGGCACTCTGTTATTGAGCGCTTACAATATATTTTTAAAAGACTTGTTGTGAAGATATGGATACAAAAATCCCTTGTGAACTATTCAGATCACAAGGGATTTTATCAATAATTATTATTATACAATATGTAGTACCTATTTTATTTAATATTACAGTCTATTTATAAACTGGAATGTCGAATATTAAATCATAATTATCACTCAACTGATAAATCTTTCCCATTAAATTACTTATTTTTACAGGCCACCCCATATCAGTTGCATATTGATGAGATGCAGGATTCAATGGATTCCATCTCATTTTATAAATAGTATTTTGGTAGTTGTTCCTTAAACTATTTACGTAATTCATAGAAATCCACTCTGCTCCACCACGTATTGCGTCTTCTGGTTTAAACCATTTTTGTTTGTAGGCATACTGTGAGCCTGATAAATAGGCTGTTCCATCGTAAGCTGCTATTCCAAAGAAATTATATACAGTTTTCCCATCAATTATAGCAGTCCCATTTGCTAAATTAGATGAGCCATGACCTGTTTCAAGCATTGCATGAGCTACTAAATATGCTATATTCACATTGTAATCTTTACTTGCATCAATAAACGTTTTAGCCTGTCCATCAAATTTACCTTTACCACTTAGGTAACGATTTAAAGAATCCTCATTGATATCTATGTTTGTATTTAAATTCAAGAATTGATACATTTCAGCTGAAATTTGATCTGCTGTAATATACAGAGGATTAGATACACTCGTGACGGGATTTGATAAAATTGAAACACATAGGCCTCTATTATCTGAGATTTCAACCCAACCTAATCTATCTCCTACTTTAATTTTATACCAACCATTCGTTTGACCTTGAATAGTGTACTTTTCTCCTACTCTAGCAAGAGCAAAATTGTTATTCGTTGCAGTAGTTGGTTCACTCCTTACGTATAATGCTTTTTTGATTTCTAAAGTCGTAAGTTTTGATGAGTTTGTATAATTTACTTCTATGTAAGCCCCAGAAACCCAGCCTGTTATACCTGTTTCTGTAGTAATTTTATACCATCCGTTTGATTGTCCTGTAATTGTATATTCTTTACCTTCATCAACTGTAGCTATTATTGTGCTGTTATTTGTTGTTGGTTTATTTCTTACATTCAATTTAGGACTTGCCGTGACTTTTCCAACCCCTAATACCTCAGCACCACTATTGCTGACCATTATTAAATTTGAATCTATAAAATTATTTGGGTTCATCTTTTGGGCAGTATCTTCCCATGTTGCTGTTTTCCAGCCATCGCCATACAAGTCTGTTTGCGGGTTAATTGTCATTTGGATGTTAATTACTTCATTCAATGTAGCATCATAATAATTGTTTTTATATACAATTGATGCATAAACTTGAATAGTAGTAGATGTTTGTATACTAGTGTTATCATTACCTATTGCTTCAACAGTAATCACATGATTTCCTACACTAAATTTGCTTACATTCAATAAATATTCAAAACCACTAAATGTACCATTTTTATAACCTGGATACGCTTTATCTACATCAACTCTTTCAATACCGATTCTGGCATCTCCTACAGTTTGACCATTGGCAATAATCCTAACCTGTTTTACTCCTGATGCATGAAGTGCCCATCCTGAAATTTTCACCTCACCAGTATAAACCTTTTCAAAATTTGTTGGAGCATCTATGTATATTTTAGGCTCTGGTTTTGCAATATTTATTTCTATATTATTACTTTGAGAAGTTCCATCATTCCCTATTGCCTTGACAGTTATAGTATGAGCCCCTAATTTTAGTGCACTTATATTTAGTACATATTCATATCCACTATTCACGCCACCTGTATATCCCGGATACGTTTTATCCACATCACGTCTCTCTATCCCTGTCTTTGCAGTTCCTACATTTGTTCCATCAACTGCTATTTGTACTTCTTTCACTCCTGATGCATTCAATGCCCATCCGCTTACATTTATTTGACCCGATATATACGGATTGATGTTTGCGGAAGGAGCTGGTGTATCTATGTATGTCCTTGATACTGGTTTTAAAACTGTAATTTTTACAATAGAGCTTTGGCTGGTTCCATCAACTCCAATTGCCTTGACTGTAACATTGTGACTCCCTGGCTTGATAGCATTCAAATTCAACATATACTCAAAACCACTGTTTGCTCCATTTGTGTATCCTGGATATGCTTTATCTACATCTCGTCTTTCTAACCCGATTTTTGCATTGCCTACAGTTGTTCCATCGATTGCTATTTGTACTTCTTTCACGCCAGACGGGTTTAATGCCCATCCACTTATTTTCATAGACGTGTTTTGTATTGTTTCGTTCCCTTTAGGTGAATCTATATACATCTTTGGTTCTGGCTTATTCATATTTATATAGATACTACTACTCTGGATCGTTCCATCAATTCCTACAGCCTGCACTGTTATGTGACGATTTCCTTGTTTGACATTATTAATGTCAAGTATGTACTCAAATCCACTATTTACTCCATTTGTATAGCCAGGATAAGCTTTATCCACGTCTCGTCGTTCTAATCCTATCTTTGCATTGCCCATCAGCTGACCATCAATAAGAATATTTACTTCTTTGATTCCAGATGCATTTAATGCCCATCCACTTACCCTTATGGATTTATTCTGTATGATTTCATTCATCTTAGGTGTATCTATGTACATCTTTGGTTGTGGTTTGACTATGTTTACAGCTACTTCCTTACGTTGGAGCTTTCCGTCAATTCCAACAGCCTCTACTGTAACATAGTGATTTCCTGGCTTTATCTGACTGATATCAAGCATATATTCATATCCACTCTTTGCTCCATTTGGATACCCTGGATAAACTTTATCTACATCTGTTCTTTCAATGCCTATGGTAGCATTCCCCACTATATTACCATCTAATAATATCCTTACCTCTTTTATTCCCGAACTGTTAAGTGCCCAACCACTTATTCGGATAGATTGATTGAGTATTTTTTGATTGTTTGCAGGTACGTCTATGTACATCTTAGGTTCTAAATATACACTTTTAGCTAAGGCTTTAATTTCTACATTGTTTGTCTGGCTAGGCTCATTTGCTACGCTTTCTTCAACAATTGTTTCGTCTTCAACTATTGTTTCCTCTTCAATGGCTGTATCGTCATTTATGCTGTTGTCCAGCATATCATTCGATACTTCTGTTTTAACCTCTTCTATGGATGTACCATCATCAAAAATCTCGTCCATCTCGATAACTGGTGTTTCTTCAGCATTTGCAATCTTCGTTGGCATTGATAAAGACAAACTGACGAAACACAATAAAGCAAATATAAATCTAACTTGTTTTTTCACTTCCAATAATCCCCTTTAGTATATTGTCTATGAAACTTATTACAGAACCGTATTGAATAAGGAACTTTATGTCATTATTCACTTATATTTTCCATTATATCATTACATTTTATTGTTTCAACAAATTTCGACTATTTTATAATTTCCTTTGTCTTCAAAAGGTACACTAATAACTCATTTTATAGACATTATTGCCATTCTGTATGCAGTTTCATCAAGGGCAACCAATTATATATTTGAATACATATTACTATAGTAATTAGCATAATCTCCTGTGATAATATTTTCAATCCACTCGGTATTATCTAAGTACCACTGAATTGTTTCTTTTATTCCCTTTTCAAATGTATACGCTGGAGACCAACCAAGTTGAGTCGTAATCTTAGTGTTATCAATTGCATATCTTCTATCATGACCTGGACGATCTTTAACATATTTAATAAGATCCTCTGATTTGTCAAGAGTTTTAATAATCAATTTAACTATATCAATATTAGCTCTTTCATTGTTTCCACCAATATTATAAACCTCTCCATCTTTACCTTTGTGAAGAACAGTATCAATGGCAGAGCAGTGATCAGAAACATGTAACCAATCCCGCACTTGCATTCCATCCCCATATACGGGGAGATCCTTTTGTTTAAGACAGTTATTAATCACAAGTGGGATAAGTTTTTCAGGAAACTGATATGGGCCATAGTTATTACTACATCTTGTAATATTCACAGGCATCCCAAACGTTTCATGGTATGCCCTCACAATCATGTCAGCACTTGCTTTTGATGCTGAGTATGGACTATTTGGCATGAGTGGCATAGTTTCAATGAACATTCCTGTTTTTCCAAGTGCACCATAAACTTCATCTGTAGAAACTTGAAGAAACTTTACACCTGATTTATATTCCTTACAGTACTTATCCTCAGAATTTACTTTCCAATATTTTTTAGCTGTATCTAACAATACTTGAGTTCCAATGATATTTGTTGTTAAAAACACTTCCGGTTCTTCAATACTTCTATCAACATGAGATTCTGCAGCGAAGTTGACAACTGCAGATACATCATTACTTTCAAAGATATTTTCAATCTTTTCTTTATCTCTGATATCAGCCTTTATAAATGTATAGTTTGATTTACCCTCAATATCTTTAAGATTTTCAAGATTTCCCGCATATGTAAGAGCATCAATGTTAATGATATTATAATCTGGATACTTCTTAACCATTAACTTAACAAAATTGCTCCCAATAAATCCTGCACCACCCGTTACTAGAACAGTTTTCATACTTATAGTCCTCCTACGCTTTCATTAATAATCTAAGTGAGATGATCGTTTTAGTAATATCTTTTTTCTTGATTGTTAGATAGATAATATATGCCATACCATAAATCAAGACAGTAAACCAAGAATTAATGAACCAACCTGATAATATAAATATTAGGGTTAGTAATAATTCTAGGAAAACATCTTTTTTAACATTAAGATTTAATTCTTTTGACAAGTAAAGTTCTGCTAGAACTGATCGAAAGGCTAATAAAATCACAATATTTAGTATTGCGATATTTAGGTTGTTAAATATTTGGGTAACAATATAAGTCATAAACAAGCTACACAACATAGTTATCACATTTATTTGCAACATAACTTTTTCTCGTCTTAATGTTTTTAAGTAAGTATTTATCAGAAAAGCCATTTTTCCTTCATATATGAACATTGGAAACACCAAAGCCATATATAATAAGCTTTCTGCATATTGCGGAAGCCATGCTACCATAATTGTCTTTAATGGGTAGTATAAGGTTAACGCTCCTAATGAAAGCACCATTAAAAAATCTCTCATTATTGAATAAATGCTGGACAATTTTTCTCGACTCGTTCTACGTAATATTGGAAATAATATTATTCCAACTGCATTTATAAAAATCATCATCATGTTAGAAATGCTTAGTGTTAATGAAACTCTTCCAAAAGTTGATACATCCCATGTTCTTTCAACACCAAATTTTACTATGCCTATAATTAATGTACTGGCAATATTAGCAAACATCAACTTTATTCCTGAACTAATGTTAGTAATCGTTTCGGTAACATTAAAATAAAAATTACTAACTCTATTAAAAACAATCTCCTTACATAAAATCATTGAATATACTAATGATGTAAGCTTTCCCACCAAATCAGCAATAATCATGAACTTATAATCTCGTACTCCAACGATTAAAAACGTAATAATCAATAAAATATAAACAATACGATCAGATATAGTTACACGAGCATATTCTTTGATTCTGTTTGTAATTTGTAATATATAAAGTAGCATTATCCGTAAATTTTCAATAACCATAGTCATCACAGTCATCTTTAGGATGAATGCTCGATTCATTTCATTTACAAAAAACATTGTAATAATCCAAATGAAGATTCCTATTACAATTTGACTAGATAACAAAGAAATAAATTGAGAAAAAAACAACTTTTTATCTAATTTATTGTATTCGAACCCTCCATATCGCAAATAAATACCATCATTCCATCCAAAGTGCAAAAATCCCACGTAAGAAGAATAAAATAGATATAATTGCCAATATCCATATTCTTTAACTCCTATGAGTTTAGGAACAATTAGAATTACTAAGGTTGATACAATAAGTGATATTAAATTTGAGGATATAGTATATGACATGTTTTTTATAAAACGCAATGCTTTTCCATTCAAAATATCAACCTCTTTATTTTATCTCAGCAAGAAATCTACTTAGAGCATCTTTCCAATCAGGTAATCTATCTAACGCCGCTGTATCAGTATTATCCTTTGATAACCTTGAATTTTTAGGCCGTTTTGCTTTAGTAGGATATGCACTTGTTGTAATAGGATTCACCTTAATGTCTATTTTAGATTTTTCGAATATTGCTTTTGCAAAATCATACCAGCTACAAAAACCTTCATTTACACCGTGATAGATCCCATATTTATCAGTTTGAACCAAATTTATTATAAATTCAGCAAGATCAATCGTATATGTGGGAGCACCAATTTGATCATTAACTACACTAATTTCATCCTTGGTTTCTGCAAGCTTCAGCATTGTTTTTACAAAATTATTGCCATTTGTACCATAAACCCAAGATGTTCTTACGATAAAATAATTATTGATAGAATTCTTAACTATCTGTTCACCAAGTTCTTTCGTATATCCATAATAATTAATTGGTTTAGTTTCTTTATTCTCGTAATATGGTTTATTACCTTCACCATCAAATACATAGTCTGTACTTACATAAACTAGTGTTGCATTTACCGTTTTAGCTGCTTCAACTATGTTTTTAGTTCCATCTACATTTACTGAATAACAAAGATCTTTTTCATCCTCCGCTTTATCAACTGCCGTATAAGCAGCGCAGTGAATAATAACATCAGGTTTTTCTTTGAGAATAAATGTACTAGTTTGCACCTTGTCGGTAAAATCAAATTCATCCCTACCTGTAGCAATAACATCAAAATTAAGTCCTTTTAATCTTCTTACGATATCATACCCAAGTTGGCCGTTTATACCAGTTACTAAAAATTTCAAACTAAAATTCACATCACTATCTTCAAGTAAAGGAGCATTCATATCTTTATCAGACAGAATCGGATTGTCCACTCCCCAATTTACCCCGATTATAGGGTCATCAAACTTAATACTTCTATCACATTCCGGAGCATAATACTCATCCACCTTATATTGAACTTCAACATCATCGGTTAAGGTTAGAAATCCATGGGCAAAGCCTTTAGGTATTAGAAGTTGCTTTTTATTTTCTTCAGAGAGTTCAACTGCTACCCATTTTTTATACGTAGAAGAGCCTTTTCTCAAATCTACAGCAACATCAAGTATTTTCCCTTTTGTGCATCTAACCAATTTAGTTTGTGCTTTGGGATTAATTTGAAAATGCAATCCTCGTAATATTCCCTTTTTAGCAGACATTGAATGGTTGTCTTGAACAAAGTTTATATCTATTCCCATCTCTTTAAACTTTGTTTTTGAATACGTTTCTGTAAACCAACCTCGATGATCTCCAAATATTTGAGGTTCAATTATAAAAACGTCTTCAATCTCAGTTTTAGTTATATTCATAAAACAACCTCACTTAATATTTAATTTTACCTTCTGCTACACTTTTAAGATGTTCTCCATATGGTGATTTTCCATACCTTTGTGCAGAAGATAAAAGTATATCTTTATTAATCCAACCATTATTATAAGCAATTTCTTCTGGTGCGGAAATCTTAATACCCTGCCTCTTTTCAATCATTTGTACAAATTCAGCTGCTTCTAATAAGCTATCCATAGTTCCTGTATCCAACCATGCATAGCCCCGTCCTAATAATTTAACATTAAGTGTCTCATCTTCCAAATACATACGATTCAAATCAGTAATTTCTAGTTCTCCACGTGCTGATGGTTTAACACTCTTTGCATATTCAACTACGCGATTGTCATAAAAATATAATCCTGTTATACAGTAGTTTGATTTTGGATTGTTGGGCTTTTCTTCAACTGAAATCACTTTACCATCCTGATCGAATTCTACAATGCCAAATCTCTCTGGATCATGGACATAGTATCCAAAAATAGTAGCTTTTCCATTAATAGCGTTCTCTTTAGCGTCTTTTAAAACTGTTGTAAATCCATTGCCATAAAAAATGTTGTCTCCTAACACCATAGCACAACAATCATCACCAACAAACTCCTCACCAAGAATAAAAGCTTGAGCCAATCCATCAGGTGATGGTTGCTTCTTATATGAAAGATTAGTGCCAAATTGACTTCCATCTCCTAATAGGTTTTCAAAATTCGGTAAATCCTGAGGAGTTGAGATAATTAAGATATCCCTTATTCCTGCCAACATAAGTGTCGATAATGGATAGTAGATCATTGGTTTATCGTATATTGGTAGAAGTTGTTTGCTTGTAATCATTGTTAATGGATATAGACGAGTACCAGATCCACCTGCTAAAATAATACCTTTCATTAAAACCCTCCATTATATATACATAAAAGTACAATTATCCAATTTTATTAATCTCCAAAAACGTTTCGTAGCTTATTTCATCATATTTAGAGGTATAATGTCTAATATTTTGAATAACTTTTATAGCTAGTTTCTTACTTTTGGTTATACTGAAAACTTTTAGAAAAATAGCTACTATATATATTTCTCTCCACAGTTTCCACTTGAGTGGATTGTAGAATTCTTTTTGATTTATAATTCTATTTGAAAAATGTAAAATGTAACTATTTATTGATTTCTGATTCTTTTTTATTGAAGTTCCTACTTTATGATAGATGGTTGATTCTAAAACAGATTCAACCCTTACTCCAGCTTTTAATAGTCTTTTACAATAATTAAAATCTTCTTCACCAAAAAAGAATTTTTCTGTAAATAAACCTATGTTATTTGAAACAGATTTTTTTACCATCAAGGCGCAACCTGTTATAAAAGGAGTAGATATTGATTTAACACCTTGACTTTTATATTTATCTATTATACTTTGTTTAAAATATTTCCTATCACCATACCAAGTAAAATCACCACCAGCATTCCACAACTTGCTTCTATCACTATACAATCTTATATCACAACTTATAGCTCCGACATTACTATTTAATTTCATAAAGTCTAACATTTTGGTAATAGATTTAGCTTCTATGATTGTATCATTATTTAGCAATAACACATTATCATATAATTTTTTTACTTTATCCCATACAGCATTATTTCCTTTTGCAAACCCTAAATTTCTTTTACTCTTTATAAAATATAGATCAGCATCTGAAAATTCTTCCTTATTGTTGAACAAATCAAAATTTAATATTTCGAAACTAGATTTATATTCTCTCTTCATCCACTTTTCTATATAATCTACAGATTCTATTTTGGATCCATTGTCTAATAAAAATATTGTATAATTTTGTTCTTCATTTTCTCTAATTGATTGAATACATTCTATTGTATCTTCATGCCCATTCCAATTTAGAATTATTATAGCTAATTCATTCATTTAATTTCTCCTAATGATCCTAATTATTACTGTTTTAAGTTTATTCTTTCATCATTATAAATTCTATGATAAACAAAAAGATTAACGGTATAATTATTCCAGATACCGTAATAAAATTGCAAAAAAACATCATAGCAATAATTGCTAATAACATAGCTGATAAACTTATCATCTTCCCTTTGTATCTAGAAATGTTGAAAATATAGTAAACACATATAAAAAATATAGCAACATAAATACTTGCTATTAAAAAATTCGAATTATATACGGTCTCCGCAAATAACCCTCCTACATTTGTTCTGTAAGAAGTGTGTATAGGAATAAAAAACGAGTTTACTGGATTAATGTAATTCCCTGTTTGAAAAATTGCTTTAACAATATTTATAGGTACAGTAAATAATACTTCAATACTCCCTAATCCAACATTTTCAAAATAATAGTTCGTCGCAATAACTGGACTTATTAAGTAATAAAAAAAGTGTTTAATAGATAACATAAATCGATTAATAAGATACAATATGTTAAATTTATTATTAATTATGCTTGGAAGTATAGCATATATAATTACGAATGTAATAATTCCAAATAGCATTAGAAATAGTCCTATTTTCAGCGTCCTTTTTATTTCAAAGTCGGTAATCATGGCATACAGTATAATCAAGTGCAGAATAGCAATAATAATTCCGTATTTCCCGCCAAAAACAAATAAATTCACGTACATAAGTAAAATCAAAATCAGATATCTCGGCTTCTTATAATGTAGATATAAAATCATCAGGTAAGGGGTTAGAATTAATCCAAGATCACCAAGATGAGCAAATAGTCCAAATGCCTTTCCTTTGATATTTCCAAGCCCATAAATAGAAAGCACTTGTACTAAGGAGACATATTTTGCAACTAATCCTACAATAAAAATAGATACAATGAGTTTTTGATGTCTAATCACTACATTTTGTTCATAATTATTATTATTAGTCTCAAATATATAATTTTTATCTTTAAACCAATAATAAAACCCTCTGCTAATTAAATAAATCAAGACAAGAAAATATAAAATATAAGCAATTGATTTGACTTCTACTTTAAAAAAACCCAAGTGAACTGCCACATAATTGTTTAGTAATATTAATGACAAATAAGTTATAGAAATAATTGAAAATGGAGTAAATATTGTTTTATACAATTTAAAATCCTCAAAAATCAATTTAATAATAATCATAAAAAATAGAATCTCCACGCGTTCACATCCTAATGAGCAAAAGTCTTTTACTAAATTTAAATTGCTCTGTATATTTCAAGCATTTTGTTAACATTATCTTCCCAGTTATACAATTTCTCAACTTTCGTTCTTCCATTCTGTCCATATTTTTGTCTTAATTCACTATTGAATATCAATGTTTCCAATGCTTCTGCAATTGCTTGTGGATTCTTTCTTTTCACTATGATTCCAGTTTTTCCATCTTCAACAACTTCTTTAAATCCTGATACGTCAGTTGCTACAACAGGTAGACCTATGGCCATGGCTTCTACCAAAGAAACACCAAAACTCTCTTGATTACTTGTTGCGCAAAAGATATCCATTTTTCCCAATGCCGAAGGAACTTCTGAATTAGGTATAGAACCCATAAATGTAATGCTATCGTGTAAATTGAGTTTATTTGTCAATAATTCTAGCTCATTTCGTAAAACACCATCACCATATATTAAAACACGTACCTTCTTACTTATATCCAAATGACCACTATGTTCAAAACGTTGTTTTAAAATAGCAATAGCCTGCACTAAATACTCAATACCATAAACCTCTTGTAATGATTTAATATTACCAATAACAATGTTATCTGATTGCTTTTTATCTGTTTTTCTGAATCTTAATAAATCGACTCCAAAAGGGGTTATAAATATTTCCTTATTATTATCTCTTAATAAAACTCTTACTTGTTGTGCCATACTCTCACTTGTTGAAGCAATCTTGTTTGCATATCTTAAATTATCGATAATTATTCTCATTTTTAATCTACTTTGATACGGAAAATCATACACATCAGATCCCCATACCGATAGCACCAATGATTTAACCCGGGCAGTTCTAGCTAGTAATCCATATCCACTAGCATAGTGCGCATTAACTACATCAGGTTTAATAGAATTAAATACATTTCTGAGTTGCTTTGCATTTAAAAAATATCCTTTAGTCCCAGAATATTTTAATCTATACTGAAGTACTTTCTCAGAGATTATATTTTCTTTTGGTTCATCATCGAACTTATAGACAAGATGAACTTCATTTCCTCGTTCTGATAATGCGTTTACCCATCGAACTGTATGAATACTGGCTGCATTTGCTAAGAATAATATTTTCATAAAAATTCACCTTACTTTTGATATATCAAAGTGCTAATTTAATGGTATCCGCAATAAGCATTATATCTTTATCACTTAGATATGGATGCATTGGCAGTGACAATACTGTATCACAAAGCTCATCTGTCACTTCAAAATCATGATTATCATATTCCAATTCAGAAAATGCATCCTGTTTATGCATAGGTTTAACATAATAAATCATGCTTGGAATATGCTTCTCTTTTAACTTAGCTTGGACTATATCTCTTTTCTCTTTATTTTTGAGCTTGATCGTATACTGCGCGAAGCTTGAAACATAACCTTCAGGAATTATTGGAATTTCAACAAATCCTCTAAGTTGATTTGTATAAAATCGATACACTCTATTTACATCTTCTAGTTCATGATCCATAAATGCAGTCAGCTTTACATTTAATACTGCAGCTTGAATTGAATCCAGCCTAGAATTCACTCCGATTCTGATATTGTCATACTTATTGTCACCTTTGCCATGAACTTTATATGATTTCAGAAGATTTGCTAAATTATCATTATTTGTAAAGATTGCACCACCATCTCCGTAGCATCCTAATGGTTTAGCTGGGAAGAATGAAGTTGTTGCTGCATCTCCAAAGCTACAGGCTTTCTTACCATTAATACTTCCACCAAAGCCTTGAGCACCATCTTCAATAATTCTTAGATTGTATTTTTTTGCTATTCTTTCTATTTCAATATGATCAGCTGGAAGACCAAACAAATCGACTGGAATGATCACCCTAGGCGTAAACTTGCCCTCTTCTAACACTTTATTAATTGCGTTTTCAAGTTTTACGGTATCTATATTAAACGTATCTTTATCTACGTCGACAAAGATTGGCGTCGCACCTCTGAAGGAGACAACTTCTCCTGTTGAGAAAAATGTAAAATCAGGGACAAAAACGGCGTCTCCTTCTTTAATATCCCAAGCCATCATTATTAATGTCATGGCTTCCGTTCCATTGGCACAGGTAATACAATGTTTAACCCCTATGTACTCGGCTAATCTCCGTTCAAGTGTATTTACTTCTTCTCCACCAATAAAATTAGTATTATCTAGCACCTTTTGAATTGCTAAGTCAATCTCAGTTTTGTATTTATTGTATTGAGTCTTTAAATCTCTAAATTCCACAACTATCCACCAATTATCTTTCATTTAGTTCATTGTTTTCTAAAATATACTCTCTACCACATTCACTACATTTGTAGTTTTCTTTTAAGGGTATTCCACACTCGCATACCCATCCAATTTGCTTTGCAGGTACTCCTGCCATTAACGCATAGGCGGGTACATCTTTTGTCACTACTGCACCTGAAGCAATCATAGACCATTCACCTATTATATTACCACAAACTACTGTAGCATTTGCACCGATAGATGCTCCATATTTAACCAGTGTTCTTTTATAACCTGTTGTTCCTTTAGGATATCTACTTCTTGGTGTTAAGTCGTTTGTAAATACCATTGAAGGTCCACAAAAGACATAATCCTCTAGTTCAACGCCTTCATAGACAGATACATTATTTTGGATTTTAACACCATTTCCAATCTTTACATTGTTCGAAACATTTACATTTTGTCCTAAGGAACAGTTTTCACCAATTAGAGCGCCTTTATGAATATGACAAAAATGCCACACTTTGGTGCCCTCACCTATGAATACACCATCATCTATATAACTGCTTTCATGGACAAAGTAGTTCATTTATCAAATCTTCCTTTAAAATCTAATGTGCTGCAGTGATCAAGTGGTAATTTTACACTTTTTCCTTCTGCTGCCGATTTATAAATAGCGAGCACAAGTTCAAGTGCATTCCTTCCATCTATAGCTGTTACATAAGGTTGTCTATCATTTTTAATTGCATCAATCACATCTGCATAAAGTGGATTATGCCCGAAACCATATACAGTTGGTGGGTTCTCATGGTACTTTTCTTTTATTTCTTTTGGATCATCCAGATTGTCTGCAAACTGCCATTCTTCAATCAAATTCACTGACTTACCACCAGCTTTTACCGTTCCTTTTTCACCAAATATATAAAGAGTCTCTTCAAGATTTTGAGGATATATATTTGTTGTTCCTTCAATAATCCCATAACTTCCGTTTGCAAATTTTACTAGACCCATTCCTAAATCTTCAGCATCAATAAATCCATGGATAAGATTATCCGTCATACCAACTACTTCAGTAATTTCGTCACCCATCATCCATCTCAAAAGATCAATATTATGGATACATTGGTTCATGAGCGCACCACCGTCTTGTTCCCAAGTACCTCTCCATGGTGCTTGCTTATAATAGTCCTCTCCTCTATTCCATCTAATGTGTGCAGTACCATGCATAAGTCTACCAAAGCGATTCTGTTCAACTGCTTCCCTAATTTTTTGAACGGATTTGTTGAAACGATTCTGATGGCATGCACTTACCTTGATATTCTTTTTAGTTGCCTTTTCAATAATCATGTCTGCTTCTTCAAGTGAAAGCGCTATGGGTTTCTCTATAATTAAATTAGCTCCAGCATCAATACAATCCAAAGCAATTTGACCGTGCTTTCCACTTTCTGTACAAATTCCTACTAGTTCTGGCTTCTCAGCTTGAAGCATTTCTTTATAGTCAACGTATTTCTTTGTATCTGTTGGAAGGTTAAACTTCTCAATTGTACTATCCATTTTTGATTCTTCTACATCACATAATGCTACTATTTTTAGTTTGTTCTCTAGTGCAGCAGCTACATGATTGGGCGAAATTCTGCCACATCCAATAATTGCGTATTTTAAACTCAATGTCAGTCCTCCTATAACAATTCAATGTTTTCACGTACTTCTATATTCTTCATAGCATTTTTAGTATCAAAAATTACTTTTGCATGACTTTGTACAAAACTATAGTCAACATTTGTATGGGCAGTAGTAATAATTACAAGATCTGCACTTTGAATTAGTTTAGCAGTTAATTCAGGTTCACCTTTTTTTACTTGGCCTTTCACACGATATTCTGAAACAAATGGGTCAAAGTATGTGACTTCAGCACCTTCCTTTTCAAGTTCTCCAATTACTTTAATAGCAGGGCTTTCCCTATAATCATCAATATCTTGTTTATAAGCTACACCTAATACTAGGATTTTAGAACCATTCATAGCCTTTTTAAATCTGTTTAGAATCTTGCTTGCTCTCTCAGCGCAATATTCAGACATTCTATCGTTTATCATCATTGACGATTCTATCATTGAAGTGTGAAAACCGTATTCTCTAGCTTTCCATGATAGGTAATATGGATCAAGTGGTATACAGTGCCCTCCAAGACCAGGTCCCGGATAGAAAGCTTGAAATCCATAAGGCTTAGACTTAGCAGCATCTACAACCTCCCAGAAATTAATACCCATTTTATTACTAAGAATAGCAAGTTCATTAACTAAACCGATATTTACGTTTCTATATGTGTTTTCTAGGATTTTCTCCATCTCTGCTACTGCTGGAGATGATACTCTGTGAATTGGTGCTTCTAAAATCGCTTCATAAAGTGCTGCAGCAACATCTGTACACTTTGGAGTAATCCCACCAACAACCTTGGGCGTATTTTTTGTCTTATAAATAATATTTCCTGGGTCTACACGCTCTGGTGAAAAAGCTAGATAGAAATCGTCACCACATTTTAACCCCGACTTTTCAAGAAGTGGTTTTAGAAGTTCTTCCGTCGTACCTGGATATGTTGTTGATTCAAGCACAATCAACATATCTTTATGCATATATGGCACAATACTTTCAGCAGATGACTGAACATAACTGATATTTGGTTGCTGGTAATCATCTAAAGGAGTTGGTACACAAATACAAACACAATCCGCTGACGCTACTTGTGCAAAATTTGTTGTTGCAGATAAAAGACCTGACTTTACTATCTCCTTAAGGTCTTCATTTACAACATCTCCAATATAATTTTCCCCAGAGTTTACCATTGCAACTTTTGATTCCTGCACATCAAAACCAATTGTTTTAAATCCAGCTTTTGCTTTTTCAACCGCTAGTGGAAGTCCTACATACCCTAATCCAACAACCCCAAGTGTAGCTGTTTTGTTCAGAAGTTTTTCTTTTATATTAGTCATTAATTTGTCCTCCATTGATTATTACTTCATATTTTTCAAAGTAACATTACTATCACCAAAGGGATTTAGTTTTGGATACTTTTATTTTTTCAATATTTATAATATTTGACTTATCATTTAAGGTTCTAACCATTTAATCTAAATCTACTCATCAAATAAAACTCTTAATTATATAAAATCGACTCAAATTTTCTGGATAATATTTTGTATTCATAGTTTTCTAATACTGCTTTTTTGCCTCTCATACCCATTTCATAAACTTCTGTCTCATTACAGTTATAAATTAATAGTATTCCATTAATGATATCATCAATATCTTCTGGTTTAACTACTACTCCACATTTGTAATCTCGCACATCGTTATTGGGGCTATCCATAGCGTATATTATGGGTTTAGCTGCCATCATAGAGTCATATGATTTATTTAAACATACACCAAAACGGTATAAAGGAGAACTTCTTCCACCTATATAAATAGCATCGAAGTTTTTCAAAAGATCTGGGATTGTCAGTTTAGACACAGATGGTAGAAAAGTTACGTTTTCGATATTTTGATTTCTAGCTAATTTTTGCAACGATTCTTTTTCTACACCATCGCCTACTAAAACAAAATGGATATCTGGTGTAGTTATTGTCTTTGCCACTTTCAATAAGATCTCAAGCGCATTGGATATTGCATGTCCACCAAAATATCCTACAATAAATTTATTATCTTTTTTTAATAAATCGAATGTTTTTTTATGTTCAATTGGGATTTCATGTGAGTCGTTCCAATCTTCGCATACTATTCCATTTGGGATATACCTAAATGCATCTGGGTGCATTCCATGCTTTACCAGATACTGTTTGGCACATGGCAATAGTGAAACAATTGTATCTGAATGCTTACAAAATGAGTTCTCTGCTAATTGCATCATTATAACAAATGGATTGTATTTAGACATACCTCCAATTTCAATAAGAGTAAGTGGCCACATATCATGAATTTCATGTATAAGTTTTGAATTTGCAAACTTGGAAATACGCTGTGCCGCAAATGTGTCTAATGGATATGTTGAAGATGCTATTACAACATCAGGTTTTATTTCAGTCGCTAACCTTTTTGCTCTTATATATAGTTTTGAAACAAACTTTATCATAGTGATAGCTCTTTTTATGCCATTTCCGTGGTATTTACCCGTTTTAACCCAATGATAGTTAATACCTTCAATTTTTTCTACTTGAAAATCTGTATTTATATTTGGATTCATTTTCCTAAGATGAGAATAATCTGCTGTAATAATATGTACTGTATGCCCCATTTTTATCCATTCACGAGCAAAATAGTAAGGCCTATATTCCATTCCGAATTCCAATGAACCTGCATAGTGATTTATTATTAGTATTTGCATTTCCAGCTCCTCTTTTGCCATATTACTTATCTATCAAATCATTAGCAAAATATAAATCTATTTATTTTAATTCGAATGCTAATATTTAAGAGAATACAACAAATACAGTTTTTAATATTATCTTTATATCTGTTAGTATGCTAAATTCCTCTATACTTTTCAAATTGATATTCATTTTAGATGGTAGTATATTTTCCACATATAACTTATCAATATCATCTGATTCTGCTAATAGTTGCTCTTCATCTTTGTATTCAACACTTGTTTGTGAAGTGACACCTGCAGGCAATAACAAGGTAGCCATCATAGTATCGGTATACTTTTCTACATACTTCTCAACTTCTGGTCTAGTTCCCACAAAACTCATATCTCCAACAATAATATTTAAAAGTTGAGGTAATTCATCCAAGCGGTACTTACGTAGTATTTTACCAATATTCGTAACTCTATTGTCATTTTTCGTAGTAACTTGTGAGCCAGTTGTTTCTGCATTTTCAACCATAGTTCTAAACTTAAATATACGGAATTTTTTACCATATTGCGTTATACGCACTTGCCGAAACATAATCGGACCTCTTGAATCAACTTTTATTATTATACTTATAATTATAAAAATAGGAAATAAGAGAATAAGCATTAACAAACTAAACACTATATCAAAGATACGTTTAGCTAATAAGCTTAGTTTTTTATTACTTAAAATTTGATAGTATCTACTGACACTATCATTTTTCATACTTGCTGGTAAGTCCTCCCACCTTCTTAAAATCACTGTTCTACTCCTTACCTTAATGTACTTTTTTTTATGATGTTATATCTTTAAAAACTTTACATATATATTCAATTTCCTCATCGTTTAATAATGTATGCAGCGGAAGTGTAATTTCATTTATATATTGATTGTAAGAATTCGGGAAATCTTCAATATTAAACCCTAACTTTTTATACGCGGTGTGCATAGGTAATGGCTTATAATGAACATTTGTTGCAATACCCATAGTGGCCATTTCCTCAATTATATTATTTCTATCTGTTTCACTTTTTCCCATTAGTCGAACTAAATATAAATGCCCACTTGAGTTAAAACGCTCTCCATAATGCTTTAGTTGTTTGATCTTAATGGTATCAAATGCTTTATCATATCTACTAATGATCTGTTTTCTTCTCTCTAAAATCTCGTCATATCTTTTAAACTGTGCAAGCCCTAGTGATGCCATAATATCTGTCATATTGCACTTATAGGCCGGATATACGATATCGTATTCCCAACCTCCAAGTCTTGTTTTAGCTAACGCATCCTTCGATTGACCATGAAGTATTAAAAGCATAAATTCCTTATATATGTCTTCATCATTGATTCCACTTATATCTTTCCATGTGACCGCTCCACCTTCTGCAGTAGTAAGGTTCTTTACTGCATGAAATGAAAAACATGTAAAATCTGCAACTTCCCCACTCATTTTGCCCTTATAATTTGCACCAAAAGAATGAGCAGCATCTGCAACAATTGCAACTCTACCAATAGCACTTTGTATTTCATTTGAGGACTTAAATAAGTGTTTTTTATTGTTAACAGCTTCCATTACTCTATCATAGTCACACATAACACCAGCGATATCTACAGGTATAATTGCTTTTGTTTTATCTGTAATTGCTTTTTCTATTGCATCATAATCTAAATGAAAAGAATCTTTCGCAGTATCAACTAACACAATTTTAGCTCCAACGTGATCAATAACACTAGCAGATGATGTGTATGTGTAAGCAGATGTAATAACTTCATCGCCTTCGCCTATACCTAATAGACGTAACGTCATCTCCATACATGCTGTTGCAGAATTCATGCAAACAGCCTTAGTAGTGTTGCAGTATTCTGCAATTTGTTTCTCAAATAACTTTGTTTTTGGACCAGTTGTGATCCACCCTGACTTCAAAGTGTCGACTACTTCATCTATCTCTGCTTGAGTTATGTCAGGTGGTGAAAAAGATATATTCATATAAAAACTCCTTAATTCTGTTAGTTAAAACATGCTGTCCCTATTATATATAAAAAAGATTGTTACTCAATTATACTTTTTTCTCAGTCTTATGACAACATTATACATTATAAAACATTCTTCCACTATTAACAAGGAGACCTTTAAACATAGTTTAATTTTATAATCACTTTCATAATTTATCCAGTTTAGCACTGCATGTTAATTATTATTTACAGTCGTCTATCGCTTTAAACATTTCCATATTATTATAAGGTTTTATTTTTTTTATTGGCAACTTCTAAATTATAGGCAAATACATACTGATTATACCTTTTTATATATTACACTGGTTAATTTTTTTAATCTGTTCTACAATAAAAGACCAAATCTTACATTTGGTCTTTTATTGTAGAATTTCTATTTGCAAAATCTCAGAGGTCCTCTCCACTAGTTCTGCTGCTTTATTCTTCTTTTCAGTTCGATGCTTCATCGTTTCCTGCTTGTCCCGAATCTCCTTGTCCATTTTGCTCTTGTTCTGCTTGTTCCTGCTTCGCCTTCTCTTCCTCAGCTTTTCGTGCTGCTTCTTCCTGAGCTATCCTCTCTTCTTCAGCCTTTCGTGCTGCTTCTTCCTGAGCTATTCTCTCCGCTTCAGCCTTTCGTGCTGCTTCTTCCTGAGCTATTCTTTCTGCTTCTGCTATACGTGCTGCCTCCGCTTGAGCTTTTTTCTGTTCCTCTTGCGCTTTTCCCGATGCCGCTTGTTGGGCTTTCTTTTCTGCAGCTACTTTTGCTTTACGCTCTGCTTCTTCTTGAGCTTTCTTTTGTTCCTCGGCTTTTTTAGCCTCTTCAGACTTTATTGCTTCCTGATTAATGGTAAAAACCAGCCTGGTCTTATTTTTAGCTTCGTCCTCTATTTCAATATTGTACGTTCCTGTAGTCGTAATCCTTACGGTATCTGTTGGAATCGTCAGATTATTCATTCTCGCCTTTACTACCTTCACATTATCAGAAAATTTCAATTCTACTTTATCTGTTTCAACCGTCTCACCATGTTTAAATTCTTCAGGGTATACAATTTCAATCACTGGGGCGATTTTATCTTCCGATTCATCTATAGTATCATCTGTGTACCTCGCTCTTCTTGCCTCTTCTAGTGAGTAGACAGAGCGTATTATGTCTTTGTTGATCTTACTAATTTCTTCTGCTGCATATTTAGGTGTGTTTTGATAATTATAGCCAAATAACAGTATACCTGTTAAGGTAGCTGATAAAGCTATGACTAGTTTGCTCAATCATCTCAATCCTTTCCATAATATTAATATTTTTATATAAAAGAAGTATTATATTCTGTGCCCATTATCAACTAATAGAAATAATGCTTGTACATTATTTTATCTTAGTTCTCATAAATTTAATGTAAAATTTAGTAATAATGGATGTGTCTTCTCCATATATTTTATTATATCATTATATCCAATTATTGCTAGATAATGAACAAGCTTTTAATAATATAATAAATTAATGCTATATGTGTATAAGGAATTTGTTAGGATTTATTTAGCGAAACGGTGAGTGCACCCTTCCCTACTATATTTGTATAAAGCTTTTGTATGGATATATCCATGAATAGAAAAGTGTTATATACTATTGTATATATTAAAATAATTAAAAGCGAGGAGATCTCTTATGAAAAAAATCTATATTCTTTTAACTCTTGTACTATTGTTCCTCACATCATCATGCTCTAAAACGCCAATTTCTTCTGATTCACAACCAGATCCTGAACCTTCTGTAAAAGAGCCTATTACATCGGCCCCTGCTAGATACGAAGATGTCCCAGAAGGTATATCCCCATTAACAGGACTTCCCTATGACGGTGATGGACGTGGTATTATGGTTCAGTTAGAAAACACACCCGAAGCTAGACCTCATAGTGGCATTACAAAGGCAGATCTTATCTATGAGATGGAAGTTGAGAGCAAGATTACTAGACTTACCTCTTTCTTCTTAAGTGAATACCCTGAAAAAGTTGGACCCGTACGAAGTGCACGAAGACAGCATATGTATCTCTGGAAGGAATGGGATTATCTTTATGCATTTTTTGGAGGATCTAAATACGATCCAGGTCAAAATGTTTATGATCTGATGGATGAATTACGTATTAGCGCACCTCATTTAGACGGAACAAAAGGCGGTGCTTCTTTTACTCGCGCAAAAGATCGAAAATCACCACACAATGCGTATATCAACCTAAATAACACTATAAAAAAACAATATGATCACAATCCAGTACAGCGTAGCATCTACTTTGACAAAATGGCTGAAATTACAGGAGACGTAGCAAATGAGATTACCTTTTCCTACAATTCAAGTAACAATATAAAATACATTTATAATAATGACACATCTGAATATGAAAGATCTATTAACGGAGAGCCTATGATGGATAAAGAAAATAATGATCAATTATCCGTTAAGAATATTATTATTCAGCATGCCAATCACTATAAAGTCGATGAAACAGTTTATACGAATATCGACCTTGTGGGAAGTGGAAAAGCTCAATATTTTACAGAAGGTACAATACGCACTGGTACTTGGAAACGCGAAGGCGTCAATTCCCTCACAAGGTATTACGATGAAAACGGAGAAGAAATTGCATTTAAGCCAGGAATGAGTTACATACAGATTGTACGAAATGATACAAATATTGAATTTAAATAGTAATGTTTTTCTCACAATTTCTTGGGTACAATATATTTATACTGCAACGAAAGGATGAGAAAAATGAACGTACATGATTTTAAAGCAAAAGCCATAACTGGAGAGGAAATCTCTTTAGATGAGTACAAAGGAAAAGTAATCCTTATTGTCAATACTGCCAGCAAATGTGGATTCACACCTCAATTTAGTGGATTAGAAAATTTATATGAAAAGTATATGGATCATTTTGTAGTGCTAGGTTTTCCAAGCAACCAGTTCTTTGATCAAGACCCTGCTTCTAATGATGAGATACAAAACTTTTGCCAGCTAAACTTTGGCGTTACTTTTCCGTTATTTGAAAAGGCCGATGTCAGAGGAGAAAATACTCATCCCTTGTTTAAGTTCTTAATCAGCCAAAAACCATTTAAAGGCTTTGATTTAAATGACGACATCGAAAAGAAATTTTACGATTTAACAAAAGAGAATTATCCAGAATTCTTAGATGATGGATCTATCAAATGGAACTTTACGAAATTTTTAGTATCTAAAGAAGGAGAAGTAGTCGCCCGATTTGAGCCATGGATTACACCTGAAGAGCTAGAAGGAGACATCAAAGAATTACTATAGCCAAATGCCAAAATAGAAAATTCTAGCCACCCTCGGGTGGCTAGTTGCTTAATAATATCTATATAACAATAGATATAGTATTTTCGTAGTCAAGCCACAGAAATCCTTCGTCGCAAGCTCCTCTGGACAACCTAGTAGCTAATTTGAATCACTTCCCTGCCTACGGAAAGTTTAGCTTTTTAGTTATCCTCGTTCAACCGTCTAACAAACCAACCATCCAACCTTAAAATTTATTCTTAATATTTCTCTTTAGCTCCTCAAGTACATCATTATACTTCAGAGATTTCAGTTTAGGGAAAGCGCGAAGTATTCTTCGTTCTGAGAATTTGCTTCCCATTTGCAGTTCTTTAATCTTTTTATACAGTGGTAATGTAGAGAGATCTACTTCTACATGATCCTTAAATTCGTTTATATTGGCATTTATGTTTTCCTTAAATTCCATCCAGTCTTCATGCTTTTCCTCTATAAACCTTTGTCCATGTGCTAAGAATATTTCAATCTTTTCTTCTATATTGTCTCTTCCAATCGCATCCCTTATTTCCTCTTTCAGTACATATATTTCTTTGAACCGAGAATTTAGCTTTATAGCTGCGTTTGAAGAGTATGCAATATCTAGTAGGATAATTGCAAATAAAAAAATACTCATATAGTTTTTATTTGTATCAGAGATTTGTTGAACAAAAAGTGATATGTAGGGGTGAATCCAATTTATAAGTAATATGGATAAAATGCCAAAGTAAATAGAGTTTTCCAAACAAACTCTGCCATTAATATTGAATTTCCTTTCAGAATAATCCCACCATCTCATTGCAAATAACTTTTCCATTATGTAGCTGGTTATATACTCTAAAATTGAAGTTGTAACCATAGATAATAGAAAAAGACCTCCTAAGGTTTTCACATAAGGGTCTACTAAGAAAATCACATATATAGATCCTACACCGTATATGGGGCAAATAGGCCCACTAAGAAACCCTCTGTCAGCAAAAGAACCTTGCCTTATAGAACAATACAAAGTCTCAACTATCCAACCTAAAAAACTATAAATAAACCAAAATAAAAATATAACGGTCCAATCCATGTACTACCTGTCCTCTCTCATTGTAGAAAACGGTGCTCCACCGTTCCACATATATACACCGGAATGAAGAGGGCACCATCCCCTACATCAACTCGCTTCTAGATGAGTGTGTTTTTCCTATCCAACCTTTAAATTCGTTAAAACTAAATTAAATCTACTTATACTACATCCAGATTAGAGCATACGTTTTTACGTGTGAATATTTCCATTACTGCACACCATTTGTCTACCATTGTGACCACAAAGGATTCCTTAAACTTTGGTAGCTTTACTGTTAGAGGCCACATATGCTTTACGATGATATCCTTTTCTCTTGCATTCAAATTGAACAGATTGCTCGCATTTTTCAGAGCTGTATAAGGGTGTGTAAATCCGTGTAGTCCCTCTGTTTTTGTCGTATGCCAATCGTATAGAAACAAGTCGTGCAAAAGTCCCCCTCGAGCGGCAGAACGATAATCTAGACCCCAATTTTTACAAATACAATAACTGTAGTAAGACACCGTTAAACTGTGTTCAAAACAGCTAATATCACTATGCTGAATGTAGTCTTTCATAGAGCAAACCGCTTCATGCTCAAGAAGTCCTACAACACAGGTTTTGTATTCCTCAACATCTTTATAGTCCATTATTTTACTAAAAAAACAATCGATCATTGTTTTCTCCTTTTATAAAACATACTCATTACTTACTTCTGTATTATTTTACACTACATAACATTAAATTAATATGAAATTATTTCAACAAATGAGAATATTTTATATCTATTATGTAAATCATTTATAATAGTCCCTTCTATAAATTGATTTTTTCAATTTTCATTCATAACAAATGGGAATAAGAGACTTTAGTAACAAACAATACAGCCCCATTTAATTAAAATTTAAACATATCTTTACATTGATTTACTAGATGATGATTTCGCCATTTGGCATACTGTAGATATACAGTTTTTTAGAGCTGTATATACCATTCGTATCAGGAGGAAATAGTATGATTAAAATATTACACATAGCAAATACCATAAGATCCTTCTTACAAGAAAAAATAAATAGTGTGTTTGATCCTAACTTTGACCTTTGGAACGACTATGTTCTAGAAGATGAGTTTCGTTTTATTACAAAAGTTAAATAAGCCCAATATAGCAGATATTAACCCTCCTCTCCTCAAAGTCATTGTGCTATATTACTCGCGGAACGACATATGTCGTTCTTTTTTATTTTAGCTGAATGCGCTTTCACTCCCACAAATCGTCTACTAGCTCTTCTATCGTCTTTTTTCTCCTCTCCGTCTCTCCTAAATCAACACTATAACTGTCGCCAATCTTTACCAGTACATCCCCCTCCTGCACTTCTTTAGGCAGATCTTTTAGATGAATATCCATCATCAATTTATTTTCATCTTCTACTACTGCATAATCCCCTTCAAAACGATTGATTATATATTTCATCGCATTACTCCATTCTTTTTAATTGCACTCTGCACATTTAGCTTATTTCTCAATTTTTATTTGGCTTCCGTCACTCTCAACTACAATCGTTCCCATCTCATCCGTGCGGTACGATTTAATGCCTCTTTCTTCTAGCTTAGTCATAACTTCTGGATCAGGGTGGCCGTAGGAATTTCCTTCTCCTACTGAAATAATGGCGTATGTAGGATTTACTTTATCTAAAAAATCGTCACTTGATGAGTACATACTACCGTGATGACCTAATTTAATTAGATCCGCTTGTATCGAATACCCCATTTTTATTATTTCATTTTCTACCATCTTCTCCGCATCTCCCATAAAAAGAAAAGAATTCTCTCCATAATCCAGCTTTACAGTTATAGAATAATTGTTTGTGTCAGAGTAAGTTTTACTTATGGGTGAAAGAATCGTATATTCAGCATTTCCAAGATCAAATGTACTTCCTGCTTGAGGGGGCGTAATCTTATACCCCTTATTTTTTATGGCCATTAGTACATCTTCATAGGTTTTAGACGAATGATTGACCTTTGGCATATAGATCTTGCCGATGTCAAAATTTTCGATAACGTCATCCAATCCACCAATATGATCTTCATGGGGATGAGTACCTATTAGTACGTCAATATGATCAATACCTAAATTTCTTATATAAGAAA
>NZ_CALNCS010000182.1 GCF_937875145.1 Alkalibaculum bacchi
CAACACAGTAGTAAAAGATAATTATTTGTTTATTTTTTCATGCGATAGCCGTGCTTCGGTACTCGTTCTAAGTTCTACGTTGTAAGTTCTATGTAAGGAACAATTGTTGAATATTAGTCCAGCAATCGTTGGGCGCGTTGGTTCTTCCACTTCCTGCTTTCCAACTTTCACGCTAAAATGAAATCCTCTCTGGTACGGAGTAAATGTTTCCTTGATCTCCTCTAACATACCCTAGTAGAGTAATATTGTATTCCTGTGCCAATTTTACTGCAGCGGAGGTAGGAGTAGATCTCGAGACTAGAATAGGAGCACCTAATCTAATGATTTTCGTCATTATTTCCGAAGATATTCGCCCACTAACAAAGACAATGCTGTTTTCACACAAGTCCATTTTACCTTCTTTTAGTAAAATACCTGTTATCTTATCAAAGCAATTGTGCCTTCCGATATCTTCATTTAATATTTGATATTCTGGGGTATAAAACAATACGCTATGGACGCCGCCTATTTCTCGGAATATTTCAGATTTGTGCATAAAGTTCTTCATACTGCTTAATATGGTCTCAATAGGATATACTGTCTTGCTATCAGCTGAAAAGTACTGGCTTTTCTTTAGGGGGTTAATGTAGGTATAACATTGACCACAACCAGAAGTCACACTCCTTAAGCTCTCTTGCCTGTTGACTTTTATCTCCTCTTTTAGCTCCACAATAACTGCCTGCATTCGCTCATTATAGTAGATTTCTTTTATATCCTCATAAGAGTTAATAACCCCATCATTGTAAAGAAAACCAAGAGTCAATTCTACTTCGTACTGATTTAAACAGAGGAGGGAAACCAATTCTTCTCCATTGACGATAATCTTTAGAGAAATTTCGGAGATGATCTTCTTTACTACTTCTTTTGTATAAAATTTGTCTTCTTCTTTTTCAATTTTTAGCACATCAAACTCTTGATAAATGTTTTCTTCCATATAAGCACCTCTTTTGTCTCTTTTAATCCAATTTTGCTATTGCTATACCACCTGACAGGGGCCCCTCTTAGATAAGTTTTACTATGTCTCCTAATTTTATTTCTCCACTTGTAATTACTTTAGCAAAGATTTCACTGTGAATCAATTTGCAAGGCATTTTTGAGGGAGATAATTGGCATGAATCTGCGTGGCAATCTTTATTACACTCTGTCAACCCTAGCTGTACTTGTCCTATTTCTAGTACATCGCCTATTTTAAGTGCCTCTAAAGGAATACCCTCTAATGTGATATTCTCCTTAAATTTGTTAAAACAAAGACCTTTTTCTTCTTCCTTATTCATCCAGTCTTTTATCTCTGCAGATGTAATAGAGACCTGTCTATCTCCCTTTCCCTTGTGCCTGTCACCACATACTCCCTGACCGGCTTCCATTTTAAGGACTTGTGATGGTTCCCCAACTTGCCCTTTTGTTTTATTGCAATATAGTCCTACTACTTTACCCTGCACCTTTATACCTCTTCTCTTAAAAGCTGAATTTCTCCTATACGATTCAGAGAGTATCCGCCTAATTCCTGTAGTCTCTTTTTAAATTCTTCACTTTTTAGGATATCTAGGAAGGATTGAATAATTGGAAGCTCTAGATAAGCTTCTGGTATAGCAAAATCATACTCTTCTTCACCTATAGGAATAAAATCTAAATCCATAGCCTTTGCAGCAGACTGAATACCCATACCTACATCGGCGCTATCACTTCCTACTAAAGCAGCTACTGCCATATGGGTTGAGGCTTCTCGATCATAGCCCTTGATTTCCTCTGGAGAAATGCTCATCTCCTTTAATTTGTAGTCAAATAGCAATCTAGTCCCCGCTCCTCTTTGGCGATTTACAAATCGATGATTTTTCAAATCTTCTATTCCTCGAATATTTAATGGGTTTCCTTTTTTCACAATTAAACCTTGTATACGCCCTACTCCCTTTATAAGGGCCATGGGCTCTTTAAACATTCTCTTTATATAATTTATATTATACTCTCCTGTTTGTTCATCTAAAAGGTGAATAGGAGCCATATGAGCTTCTTTTCTCATCAATGCCATAAGACCACCCATACTACCGACATGAGTACTTGACACAAAGGTATTTGAATGCCTGTTTGGCATCATATCCCCTATTACATCTAAAATTAAATCATGGCTACCTATGACTACAACGGTATTTTCTATTTCTTGTAAGCTTCTATATAATTCAATCTTTACTTTTTCCCCTGCTTCAACGCCTTCGCTATTTTGATCGATGACACAAAAGCCATCTGCACGAACTAAAGACATAGCTGCCCCAGCACCTCTCGCCAATGGCGCTGCCACAATCTTACCACCTACGCTACCTACTTTTACCCTTACGTATTCCTTGTGTTTTAAGCTGGACACAAGCCTTTTGGTGATAACAGCTTCAACTTCATTCGTTTTGTCCTTTGCTTGTCCACTAAACATGTTTATTACAGGTATTACAAAGTTTTCAAATCCTATATAAGCAGATACAGGGTACCCTGGTAAGCCTATTACAGGCTTGTTATTTACAATAGCTAGTATGACCGGCTTTCCTGGTTTGATGGCCACACCATGAATCAATACTTGTCCTAATTCTCTAAGGACGTGTACGGTATAATCTTCTGTTCCCGCACTAGAGCCTGCATTGACAATAACCATGTCGTATTTTTCTGTAGCCTCTTTGATTTTTTCCTTGATCTTGTCATAATCATCTTCTATAGTTGGAAATCGATGAGGTATGCCTCCTAGTAAAGTAATCATGTTTTCAAACATTCTGGAGTTGGATTCAATGATATCCCCTTCTTTTGGTTCTTCTGTAGGTTCTATAATCTCTGTACCTGTAGGAAAAATAGCTACCTCAGAACACTTTATCACTTCAACTTCTAAAATTCCTGCAGAAAGAAGTACACTAATATCAATGGGGCGTATTTTATGATTGCTGGGTAACAACATCTCCCCTACTACTATATCTTCTCCAATGGATCTTATATGTTGCCACGAAGAAGCGGCAGATACAATTCGAACTTTATTTTCTACACCAATGTCTATGAGATCTTCTGCCATGATAACTGCATCGTAAGGTGGATTGATTGGATCTCCTGTATCGACTACTTTAAAATCAACTCCTAATTCTAAATCAATAGGAGTAGCTTCATTAGCACCAATTGTCTTCTCCGAATTTACTGCAATTCCATCCATGGCAGATGCATTGAAAAGAGGCGAACAGTATTTAGCAAATATTGCATGTCTCGTCACTCGATTTAAAGAAGCAGTTACGGGAATGGTTTCATAAATTGGCGACCATATCTCTTTGATAGCCTTAAGATAAATTGCAATTGCTTCGTCTACAGGTGTGGTCTTTAAATATAAATTTCTTTTTTCCATAGTATCCTCCTATAGTAAGTGAACATAAACCATTTCGCCTACGTTTAGTCCTTCATGATTTTGATCTATAAATATATATCCATCTGATTCTGTCAATGTACTCATTAGCCCCGATTTTCCAAGTATCGGGCGAGCAATATAAGCTCCATTACTTTGAATAAGCTTTACTAATTGACAAGTTAGCCTACCTGGTGCACTGGCCACATTCGTCTCCATTTTAGCAAGAACCTGTATGTTCTTAGGTCTCTCCTCAAATGTTTCTTTCAGCCAAACTACAATAAGCTGGAAGACGATTAAAGCTGCTGCAGGATGGCCAGGAAGTCCTATTAAGATGGTTTTGCTTTTATCATCTACACCCAAAATAGTGGGCTTACCGGGCTTTAAGGCGATTCCATGAGTGAATACTCCAGGCTGAGACAACTCATTTAAAACTTTTGCTGTTATATCCTTTTTCCCTTGGGAGCTTCCTCCTGATACTACTACTATATCACTATCCTCCATAGCTTGTGATACAGCCTTTTGCAAAAGCTCTTCTTCATCTTTTAATACATAAGTCTGCTTTACTTTAAATCCCTGTTTTGTTGCCATAGATTCGATGGCATAGGTATTAATGTCATGAATTTGACCAAGCTTCGCCTGATCTTTAAGGCCTACGAGTTCATCTCCTGTGGAAATAATCGTCAGCGTAGGCATTTTATATACTTTTACTGTTTCAATACCTACAGATGCTAAAGTCCCTACTTCTTGAGCCCGAACTAAGGTCCCCTTTTTTAGCATTAATTGACCTTCTTTTCGATCTTCTCCAATAGATATAATATTGCTTCCTGAAGAAACAGTGCTATAAATGGCGACTTTAACTTCGTCAAAGAGCTCACTATACTCCACCATGACCATAGCATCTGCACCTTCTGGAACCATACCGCCTGTAGGGACATAAGCACATTGTCCACTTTTTAATACATGAGTAGATGGATATCCAATTTCAATTTCTTCTACAATATCTAAAAATACAGGCAGACTATCACTAGCACCCATTGTATCTTTAGCAATTACAGCATACCCATCTACTGTAGAGCGAGGAAATTCAGGAACCATACAAGGGCTATATATATCCTGTGCTAAGACTCGATCTATTGATGATTGAATGGTAATTTCTTCTGTATCTAAAAGAGACCATTGTACTGCTGAATGCAGTTTTTTTCTAGCCTCTTCTAAGGTATCTACTTTTAATAATTTCACAAATTCCCCTCCTTTGTAATGTAAACTCTACTGATTTAGTGTAATCCTTATCAAGGTCAATACACCTTATAAAGTCTTTTATGAAGCACGGTTTTCACTTTTATTTAAAAATATAAGATTATTATATATGAAGATATGATAAAACTCAATTGGGAACGATGATTGACGATTGTTAAATAATTAGAAAGAGAACCATCTCATGTGTGTTTTTTTGCCGTCAAATAAATCCTAATCACCTTTACACAACAAATCTACCCTAAAAGCAAGCTTTTCTACGAAAAAAGGCAGATATCTGCAAAGATACCTGCCTTCATAGCTAGCTATAATTAATTCTTCTTAACTGTTGCAGCGCATACTTTTAACTCTGGAATTTTTGCGATTGGGTCTAGTGCTGCGTTTGTTAGTAAGTTTGCTTTTCCATCTTCAAAGTGGAATGGCATGAATAGAACGCCTTTTTCTATTGTATCTGTTACATGGGCTTCTACATTAACTTTCCCACGGCGGCTACTTACTTCAACGATCTCTCCTTGAGCGATGCCAAGATTTGCTGCGTCTTCAGGGTTCATCTCTACATAAGAGTGTCCAGAAAGTTTATTTAAACCATCAACTTTACCCGTCATAGTACGAGTGTGATAATGGTATAAAATTCTTCCTGTAGTAAAGATGAATGGGTATTCTTCATCCGGTTGTTCTACAGCTGGACGGTAAGTTGCTGGTTTAAAGATGGCTTTTTCTCCTCTGCTAAACTTCTCAGTATGTAAGATAGGAGTTCCAGGATGATCTTTATCTAAACAAGGCCATTGTATGCCGTCTTCCTGAATTTTATCTATGCTTATTCCACCGTAGGAAGGTGTAACACTTGCTATTTCTTCTAATATTTCAGCAGAATTTGCAAAGCTATTTTCATAACCTAAGCCCTTCATTACATCTATTAGGATCTCATAATCTAGTCGAGTATCTCCTATAGGCTTCATTGCTGCATTTACTAATTGAACACGTCTTTCTGTGTTTGTAAATGTACCATTCTTTTCTGCAAAAGAAGTAGCTGGTAAAACCACATCTGCTAATTGTGCAGTTTCTGTCATAAAGATGTCTTGTACTACTACGAATTCACATTCCTTTAAAGAGTGTTCTACATGATTACTATCAGGATCAGATACCATTGGATTTTCACCCATAATGTACAAGCAGCGAATTTTTTTCTCTAAAATGGCTTCAAACATTTCAGTAGCTGTTAATCCTTTTTTGTCTGAAAGAGATACGCCCCATGCTTTTTCAAATTTCTTGATAACGTCTGGGTTAGCAACTTTTTGGTATCCTGGGAAGTCTGTAGGAAGAGCTCCCATGTCGCAAGCGCCTTGAACATTGTTTTGTCCTCTTAGTGGATTTACGCCACAAGCATATTTTCCAATATTACCACATAATAAGGCCATATTAGATACACTCATAACGCCTTCTGTTCCACTGCTGTGTTGTGTAACACCCATTGCGTATAAAATAGACGCAGTTGGTGCAGTTGCGTACATTTTTGCAGCTTTTACTAGATCATTTGAGTCAATTCCACAAATGCGAGCTACTACTTCTGGTGTATACTCTTTTACTACTTCTTTTAATTCTTCAAAACCTTCTGTACGACTATTTACATATTCTTTATCTAAAAGATCTTCTTTAATAATTACGTGCATCATTCCATTTAATAGAGGAATGTTTGTACCTGGTTTAATTTGAAGGAAAAGATCTGCTTGTTTTGCCAACGGTATTTCTCTTGGCTCAGCTACAATTAGTTTAGCGCCTTTATTTAGCCCTTGTCTTACATTCATACCGATAACGGGATGAGTTTCTGTAGTATTAGAACCTATAATAAAATAAAGGTCGCTATCTTTCACTTCATCGATGGTGTTAGTCATGGCTCCAGAACCTAGAGTTGTAGCCAAACCTGCTACTGTAGACGCATGGCAAAGTCTTGCACAGTGATCCACATTGTTGGTTCCAATAGCTGCACGCATCATCTTCTGGAATACGTAATTTTCTTCATTTGTACAACGAGCACTAGATAGTCCAGCAAAAGCATCTGGTCCGCTTTCTTTTTTAATAGCGTTCATTTTATCTAGTATAAGAGTAAGCGCTTCTTGCCAAGATGCTTCACGGAAGACACCATTTTCTTTAATTAATGGAGTTTTTAATCTATCATTAGAGCGTACGAAGTCGTATCCGTATCTTCCCTTTACGCATAATCTTCCGTCGTTTGCTTTTGTACCTTCTACAGCTGATATCCCGACGATTTCATCGCCCTTCATATGTAAATACATTTGGCAGCCTACACCACAGTATGGGCATGTAGTACGTACTTTAGTGATATCCCAAGCCCTACCCCTACCTACAGATTTTTTACTAACTAAAGCTCCTGTAGGACATACTTGAACACAATTTCCACATTGAACGCAACTAGATTCTCCCATGCCGTCGTTATAGTCACATATGATCTCAGAAGAAGATCCTCTGTAACCTACAGATAAGACTTTATTACCTACTAAATCACTACAAACTGTAACACATTTATTACAAAGGATACATTTTCTGTTGTCCCTTGTAATCATGACGCTTGAATCGTCTATGATTTGCTCTGGTAAAGATTCCATTTTAAATGCTGGCATATGAATCCCTAAATCATAAGCTGCACTTTGTAAGCTACAATCTCCATTGGCTTCACAAGACATACAATCGTGTTGGCCATTAGAAATCAGTAAGTTTACGATATTTCGACGAGCACTTAGTACATCTGGTGATGCTGTATGAATA
>NZ_CALNCS010000183.1 GCF_937875145.1 Alkalibaculum bacchi
CCTTGACCTTAGAAACAATAAATGGCTCTGTTAGTTCGGCGATAATTTTCTCAACTTCCTCTGAGCTTTTTATTTCGTGTTTTTTCTGATTTCTTCCATAGAACTTTGCATCGAACTCTTCTTTTCCTTTGAATAATTTTAAGTCAAGTAACCAGTATTCCTCACTTTCAAAGTCCATGATTTCTTTTTCTCGATCAACTATGATCCTCGTAGTAACAGATTGAACTCTACCTGCACTAAGGCCTTTTCTTATTTTCTTCCAGAGTAGGGGACTTATGCTATAGCCTACCAATCGATCTAGAACTCTTCTAGCTTGTTGCGAATTTACTAGATTCATATCAATTTTTCTTTTATGTTCAATGGCTTTTGTTATGGCATCTTTTGTAATCTCGTGAAATTCAATTCGATCTACTTTCGTTTCATCAAGCTTGAGATATTTAGCAATATGATAGGATATAGCTTCCCCTTCCCTATCAGGGTCAGTTGCTAATAAGATGGTTTTTGCCGTATTTGCTTCCTTTTTTATCTTTTTAAGAATATCACCTTTACCTCTTATAGTAACATAAGAAGGCTCAAAATTATTTTCTATATCAATACCTAGCTTACTCTTTGGAAGGTCCCTAACATGTCCCATTGTTGCTTCCACATTATAATTTCTAGGTAAATACTTCTTTATGGTTTTTGCTTTTGCAGGTGATTCTACAATCACTAGCGTCTTCGAAGCTGCCAATTTGTCACCCCCATATATTAACAGTTGTAAATTATAACAGATTCATATATTTAATTCAAGATTTATTGTTGACTAGCTCAGTATTATATTTGTGTAAAATTATAAATTCATATAAAACATCAGTTTATTTTACATGAGTTCAAGTAAAAATATAGAAAATTCTCCTGTATGTAAAAAGACTTTTGGTTCTACCAAAAGTCTCATACTTTCGCGTAAATATATTCTCTTACTCAAATTAATACTTCCCCATTTTTTTCGTTCTTATACACAAATTCTTAAAAGTCTAATAAGTATATATCTAAGATCCTCCATCGCAAGCTAATCGGAGAATCTTGCTACCTCGCCTACAGGCGAGTAAAGGTTTTGCTTACCACCTTACTACCTTAATGCGCATAATCGTAGTCAGCAAATTGAGTATATTCTTCTAACCAAGCCATATCAATGGTTCGAGTAGCACCATTTCTTTGTTTCGCTATATTAACTTCTGCTAATCTTCTTTCTGCTGGATCTTTTGAATAGTAATAATTTCTAAACAAGAGCATCACTACATCCGCATCTTGCTCGATTGCACCGGATTCTCTTAAATCAGAAAGAATTGGTTTGTGATCTGCTCTAGCATCCGGAGCTCTACTGAGCTGAGATAGTGCTACTACTGGACAGTCCATCTCTCTGGCTAAAGCCTTTAGAGAACGAGAAATTTCAGATATCTCTTGTTGTCTACTCTCGCTTTTTTTGCTACCTTCCATCAATTGAAGATAATCGATCATAATAAGATCTAAGCCGTGCTCAATTTTTAACCGCCTACACTTAGAGCGCATCTCCATTATACCTACTCCTGCAGTGTCATCGATAAATATTTTACTCTTTGATAAATTAGAGCTGGCATAAGCTAGTTTTTCCCAATCCTTTTCATCTAAATTCCCCGTTCGGAGCTTCTGACTATCTATATGAGCTTCACTACACAAAAGACGTTGAGTTAATAGTTCCTTAGACATTTCTAGACTAAATAGGGCCACAGATTTTCCACCCTTTACTGCTGCATTTTGAGCAATATTCAAAGCAAAGGCCGTCTTCCCCATAGAAGGTCTAGCGGCAATCAAGATAAGATCCGATCTTTGCAAACCTGCTGTAATATTGTCTATATCACGAAATCCCGTTGATACTCCTGTAATATTACTGCTGTTTTTTTGAACTTCTTCAATTTTTTCTAAAGTAGAAACTAAGGCCTGTTGAATGTGGATAAAGTCACCTGTGGACTTTCTTTGAGAAATATCAAAAATCCTCTTTTCAGCAGTTTCTAATATCTGTTCGGGCTCCTTAGAAGGTTCATAACATTCATTCATTAAATCTGTTGATGCATTAATAAGTTCTCTAAGGAGAGCCTTTTCTTGGACAATATTGCAGTAGTGTTTTATATTTGTATAAGAAGGTACTAAACCAACTAATTCCGTTAGATAACTACTTCCGCCTACTCTCTCTAGAGTATTTGAATCCTTTAATTTACTGGATAAAGTAATTAAATCTACAGGCTTATTCTCTTTAAACAATTCTACGATAGCTGAAAAAATCTGTTGATGCTGAGGATTATAAAATTCCTTAGAATCTTGAATAATCTCTGTAGCCGTCAATATGGCGTCCTTACTTAAGAGCATGGACCCAAGAACAGACTGTTCAGCTTCTATATTATACGGTGGAACTTTCGCTTTTAAGTCCATGATACTTCCTCCCTTTTTAACTATCGTTAAACAGTCGTCTATATGCTACTCTGACCCAGCTCTCTGCCGGGTCATTCTATCTTTCTTTCACCCTACTATATAGAGAATTCAGCTTTCCGCATTCAGCTTACAAATTTTTTATCCAACGAATGAAGTCATCTCTACACAAAAAGATGACTTATAAGAAGAAATTTTCTATAATGCTTTTACATCAATGTTCAAATTACCATATATTTGAGGTAAAATTTTAATTTTAACTTCAATATGGCCAATGTTTCGTATAGGTTCTGTCAGTTCAATTTTTCTCTTGTCTATTTCGATTTTTTCCATGTCCCTTAAGGCCATAGCAATATCTTTGCTTGTAATGGAGCCGAATAATTTTCCTTCTTCTGAAGCTTTTGATTTCATTGTCAAAGTAGTATTAGAGATTTTCTCCGCTAACACTTTAGCTTCTTCTATTTCTTTTTTCTTTTGTGCCTCTTTTTCCTTTTGCATCTCTTCATTTTTCTTTATATTATCTTTAGTAGCTTCAATAGCTAAATTTTTGGGAAATAAAAAGTTTCTCACATATCCATCTTTTGCATTGACGATTTCGCCCTTTTTTCCTAATCCATTTACATCTTCTAATAAGATTACTTTCATGTATTAACACCTTCCTCTTTGTATTCTTTAATTGCTTTTTTTAGTAATTCCTTTGCTTCCATTATGTTTACATCTGATAATTGAGCACCTGCGATGCTCAAATGGCCTCCTCCGCCCAGTTTTTCAAGGATCAACTGTACACTAACATCACCTAATGATCTTCCGCTAATGATTACTTCATTTTGATCCTGCGCCATAACAAAAGACGCATCCACACCTTGAAGATTGAGCAGTTCATCTGCTGCTTGAGCTACTATTAGCTTAACCTTATCCGTCGAATTTTGAATAACAGAAATAGCCATATTATCTTTCGTTATTTCTGCAGCTTTTATAGCCTCAATTTTAGCTACAAATACATCTTTATCATCTTTAAGTAGGAATTTACATCTGTTAATGTCTGCGCCCTTCCTTTTTAAATAAGAAGCAGCCTCGAAGGTTCTTACTCCTGTTCTAAAAGAAAAATCTTTTGTGTCCATATATATTCCTGCAAGCAACGCAGAAGCCTCTATTTCTTCCAATTTAATATCATCGTCCATATACTCTACAATTTCTGTAACTAATTCGCATGTAGAAGACGCATAAGGTTCTAAATATATAAGGATGGCATTTTCAATAAAGTCTGCACCTCTTCTATGATGATCCACGACAATGATTTTATCCGTCTTCTCTAGTATGGATTCATCTTCTAGTAAACTTTTTCTATGAACATCTACTACAATAACTAAACTCTCACTTGTAATATTTTTATTGGCGTATTCACTAGTCACAAATAAGTCTTTATAGCCTTCATCTATAAGGCTATCATACAAGACATCTATTGACGGATTGCTTTTGTTTAATACAATATAGGCATCCTTTTCTAAGAATCTACTACATCGATAAATCCCAAGAGCGGCTCCCAAACAATCAATGTCTGGAACTTCGTGACCAACTATATATACTTTGTCAGCATTTTGAATAAGGTCTTTAATACCGTGAGCTTTTACACGTGCTTTAACCTTTGTTCTCTTTTCTACTGCCTGAGATTTTCCTCCATAATAAGATATTTTTTCATCTTTTTTTATTACAGCTTGATCTCCACCTCTTGCCAAAGCGATATCTAATGCAGATTTTGATAATTTTTGGTTTTCTAGAAAAGAAGTAGCTTGTCTAGAGTGACCTATACCTATACTTAAGGTTATAGGCATATTGTTTCCACTTTGAGTTTCTCTAATAATATCAAGTACGTGAAATCTTTTTTCTTCCATTAAATATAAGTGTTTTTTTTCAAATACCATCAAATATTTATCCGTATCATACTTTTTTAAAAATGCATTCATTTCATTTGCCCATGAATTGATTTTCCGATCAATAATTGCGCTAATAAGAGGTCTATAGCTTTCACTTGCATCCTGAAGGATCTCATCAAAATTATCAATTTGAATATATGCCATTAAAGGTTTTTGATTTATGTAATTTTGTTTTACCTCTTCTTGTTCTGTTATATCTAGCCAGTATAACATCGTAATATCTTCATTATTAATATTCTCTACTGCATTTAGAAATACTTTATAGGTTTTCCCTTCTAAAGCATATGAAATGGGCTTCTTATTTTCAAGCCCTTCTTTTATTTTTTTTAAATCTATATTAGGAAGTAAATCGGGAAACTTCATAGAAATTAGATTTTCCACTTTGCAAATACTGCTAAAGTGAGCATTATACCATACAATTTCACCCTCATTTTTAACAATGAGCAATGGAAAAGGCAAATCTAATAAGATATTTTGAGTTGCGGCATCAATATCTAATGCAAGATTTTCGATCATTTCCTTCCAATTTTCTTTACTTCTACTAGTACTTACCGTCTTATAATAAATAAGAAACACCAAAAAAAGTGCTGTTACAATAGATATTATTATATTATATTTAAACATAATTACAGCAAGTATGCCAATAATCCATAAGTATATATCCTGATTTGGCATAATGAACTTCTTAAATTTATGACTCTTCATTTACTCACCACCCTAAAGACAAAATGTCTTCCTCAAAACTGTCCATTTTATACTGAATCCATTTTTTATAATCTATATGCTTAGATTATAAAAAATGGCTCCACAAGGAACCATTATAATCTTTATTCTGCTGTATATGGTAATAATGCAACTGTTCTAGCTCTTTTAATTTGTACAGTTACTTCTCTTTGATGTTTTGCACAATTTCCGCTTACTCTTCTAGGTAAGATTTTACCTCTTTCAGTAACGTATTTGCTTAAAGTTTTTATATCTTTATAATCAATTTGGCTTGATTTGTTTTCACAAAAGTGACAAACTTTTTTCTTGCCTCTTCTAAAAGGTTTTGCCATTGTTCTCCCTCCTTCTTTCTAGAATGGAAGATCATCATCATCTTCTTCAATAGGATGAAAATCATCTAATGGAACACCAAAATCTTGATTAAATTCATTATTCGATTGATTGTCTCTTTTCGAACCTAAAAATTCAATTTCTTCGGCTACTACTTCAGTAACATAAACCCTTTTACCTTCTTTATTTTCATAATTACGGGTTTGTATTCTGCCCTGTACCGCTATTTGGCTGCCCTTAGATTGATATTTTGATAAGTTTTCACCCGTTATTCCCCAGGCTACGCAGTTTATAAAATCCGCTTCTTGTGGCTTATCTTTTTGTTTTCTTCTATTCACTGCTATAGAAAAACTCGCTACTGGGGTTCCTTGACCTGTATATCGAAGTTCTGGATCTCTCGTTAATCTTCCTATTAAAACTACTTTATTCATCTTCCATCACCCAATTAATTTTCTTTATTTATGATCATGTGGCGTATGAAATTTTCGTTAATTTTGAAGTTATGCTCTAATTCTGGTAATACTTTACTTTCTGCACTAAAGTTAATTAGAACGTAGTATCCTTCAGTATACTTTTTATCGATTAAATAAGCTAATTTTCTTTTGCCCCATTCTTCGATTGATTCAACTTCGCCAGCTTTTTCAATTGCTGCTTTTACTCTTTCGATAATGCCTTTAATTGCGTCTTCTGCTAAATCTGTTTTAAGCACAAACATTGTTTCATATTTTTTCATGTCTATTCACCTCCCCATGGACTATGGCCCTTTATAAAAAAGAGCAAGGAAAAAATGTGTGTCTTATTCACACATTATTTTAAAATATATCACAAATCTTATTATAGTACAAGTATTATTTTAGATAGGTTAGAGTATTTTTTTGATTCTCTTCTCAAATTTATCTCTTGGCAACATAACGATTCTCCCGCAGCCTTCACATTTTATCTTTATATCCATGCCTAATCGAATGATTTTCCAAGTATCGCTACCACATGGATGTTTCTTCTTTGTTTGTACTATAGTATTTAATTCGTAATTCTTGTCCAATGTGATTTCCCCTTTCTTATCAGTAAAATAAATAGCCTATATAGAAATAGGAGGCTAAAATAGAATTGTTGATTTCGTTGACTAAATCACCTTTAATACCTAACATCGCAATGGTGTAGAGGATACTCACAATCACTATATTCGATACAATACCTCTAATAAGTCCAATAACGCCACCGCCTATTTTATTGAAGAAATTTAATATAGGTAATTTAAAAACAGAGTTGATACCCCTGACGAAAATGGACAGTATTATTCTAATGATGAAAAAAATTAACAGAAAGCTAATAATATGTACAATTCCTTTTGCTATTGCATTTAGAAATTCATCCATAAAGGGAAGATCTCCCCCTGTGAATAATTGAGTTATATAGGAATGGGCACCATTAGGTAAGTTTTCGATTGATGCACCATTGTTTATGCTGTTTTGAATGCCTATAGGAATTAGGGATTTAATTTCTTCTAATATTTTAGTATTAGAAATCAAAAACTCTCCTAATCTCTCATAATAAGCATTTGCAGTCATAAATGAAATAACGAAAGAAAACAAGGCCGCCAAAGAAAAAATCAATCCTTTGCGAATCCCTGATAATATGCTAAAAACAAATACAAAAACAATCAACAAATCAAGCCAAGACATGTTTCCCTCCGTGAAATATATTCGCAGATTACCTCAGCACTACCAACCAATCTGCTATTTCGAACATTATATCACATTAATTTGTTGATGAATACCGAAGGATGTCGGAGAAAAGGAAAATTGTTGTAATGAAATGATAAAGAAGTTAATTATAATTATATGGTAATGCAAGTTTGCGGAAAGCGGAATGTGGAAAGCTGAAAACTCGCCCGAAGACGAGTAGATTAGACCCTAGCATTATAATTCGTCTCTATTTAAGGGTTCTCCTTACCACCTTACCACCTTACCACCTTACTACCTTACTACCTAACCACCTTATTCAAAACAACGATGTATAAAGCCTCTTTCTCAATATATTATCAATGTCTTCAGGCGTTTTGTCTTTTATATCTATAATCAATACCCCATGATTGCTAGTACTATTCATCATACTATTATTTACACCATTTAAAAAGTCGCTATCATAAGTACTATGATACAAAACACCATCGACTCTCTCTTTTGAGTACAAAGAAACAACTTTATAATTCATCCTTCTCAGGCTATTGGCTAATTCTCCATATTTATTATCTAAGGCTACAATCAAAATAAAAACACCTCCACAATTAGTATGAGGTGTTTTTTCTTTTTTATCCCAAATTTCTATTGACTGTTTTTAGATTCTTTCGATTTTTTTATAAAAGAACCTAAATATCCTCCTATAAGCAAGACTAGTATGACTACAGCTACATTAATATCCATTTGTATATAAACACTGCTTTTTTCAAACAAAGTCATAATCGATTCAAATGGCTTATTCCAAAACAATGTTGGTGCCCCTATTATATAAAACAGAGAATAATTTTGGATACTACTTAATTCTTGTATGCTCTCAAGTATTTGCCCAGCTATTAAAAATAGTATGATTGGAAGAGTTGTAACAATGCTTAATTGGAGAACACTGATTTCTCTCTTTTTTTCTCCACTTATAGAATACTTTAGTGCTAATACAAAGTACATAGCCAAAATTAATATGGTAACGCTAATAGATACGGTAATGTTTTTATTAGAAATAAGCGAGTAAACAAGGCATATTCCCAAATGTAAAATATTCCCTATTGTCGCATATTTTAGTACATCATTCCAAACTGTTTTCATCTAATTCCTCCAGTATTACCTTATATTTCATGTTAAGTTCGATTTGTATGTCGAGTGTTTTTAGAATTCCCGCGTTATTTTGATAGCTGAAGTTTTGCCACCTTCGGATGGCTTAGTATAAGATCCTTCGACTAAAGCCTCAGGATGACAAAATAGCAGTCTGAGATCTAGATTGCTCACCTAAAGGAGAGTAGTGTTTTTCCCTTCAGCATTCCACTTTCCGCTTTCCACAAAGATGTTTCACGTGAAACATCCTTCTACATTATTCGATTAATTGTCTTATGATACGCTCTAAATCGTCATCGCTATAGTAATCAATTTCGATTTTTCCTTTTGAATTCTTATATTTAATTTTTACTTTTGTTCCCATATGTCTTTGGACTCTTTCTTGGAGATCTAGTATGTAATCTTGATCACTTCCCTCATCTTTTACTTTAGGATGATCTTGAGGGTCTTTCAATTCCTCTTTTTCTTTTAGAGTTTGAGCAATCTTTTCAGCTTCTCTAACAGATAAGTTTTCTTCAACTATTTTTTGAGCTAATTTCTCTTGTAGATTTTCTGGAACGGACAATACAGCTCTACCATGACCTGCTGTTAGGGTATTTTCTTTTATCATATCCTGAATTTTATCAGGCAGATGCAGTAATCTCAATGTGTTTGCAATAGCTACTCGGCTTTTCCCAAGTTTTTCAGCTAATTGGCTTTGGGTTAGCTCATATTTTTCCATAATCTCTTTATAGGCTTGTGCTTCTTCTAAATCATTTAAATCTTCCCGCTGAAGATTTTCAATCAATGCTACTTCCATCTTTTCTTCATCAGACAATTCTTTTAAGATTACAGGTATCTTCTTTATACCTGCCTTCATGGCAGCTCTCCATCTTCTTTCTCCAGCAATAATCTCGTATCCATTTTGGACTTTAGATACAAGAATAGGTTGAATTACTCCGTGTTGAGAGATAGAATGAGATAATTCCTGTAGTTTTTCTTCATCGAATTCTTTTCGAGGCTGATTTTTATTGGGGATAATCTCTTGAATACGAATCTCAAGAACTCCAGAATCTGGTGCTTGCTCTAATTGAGGTATTAACGCACCTAATCCTTTTCCTAATCCTTTTTTTGTATTATTCACCAGAATCCTTTCCTTTCTTAATAAACTCCTCTGCTAATTCTTTATAAGCGATAGCACCTTTAGAACTAGAATCATATTCTTCAATGGTTTCTCCATAGCTTGGAGCCTCTGCTAATCTTACATTTCGAGGAATCATGGTTTTAAAAACTTTATCCTTAAAAAATTTGCGTACCTCCTCAGCTACTTGCAAGGATAAGTTTGTTCTGCCATCGTACATAGTTAGCACAATACCTTCAATTTCTAAGGGGATGTGAAGTCCTCTCCTCACTAAATCAATCGTCTTTACAAGCTGACTTACTCCTTCTATAGCATAGTACTCACATTGAATAGGTATGAGTACGGAATGAGAAGCAGTTAAAGCATTAATTGAAATTAAACCTAAAGAAGGAGGACAATCAATAAATATGTAATCGTACTTTTCATTTAATTGGTCTATAAGTTTTCTTATCCTAAGCTCTTTTTCACTTTTTTGATTGATTTCGATTTCGGCTCCTGCCAAATTAGCATCAGAAGGTACTAAATCCAAATTTTCATATCTCGTTTTTAAAATAATATCTTCCATAGAAATATTATTAACCATGCCATCGTATAATGTGCTTTCTAAATTATCCTTTTCAAAGCCAAAGCCACTAGTTGTATTTCCCTGTGGATCTGCATCAATGACCAGCACTTTATAACCTAATAAACTTACATAGGCACTTAGGTTGATATTAGTAGTCGTCTTTCCAACTCCACCTTTTTGGTTATATATTGAAACTACCTTTGTCATCTTCAGTCTCCTTTTGTCGATATAGTATCATTTTAACATTAATGTAATTTATATTAAAGGAAGTTTTGTATACTTTCATGAATTGGAAAAAAAGTGCTTGCGCACTTTCAGTCCTTAAACATTAGACCCTAGTCACTGGCTTGCATGTATTCCTCTTAGGTCTAAGATTCTTCGCTTGCGCTCAGAATGACAAAAGCAGGAGCTAGAGGCAAGGATTTTTCTAATATATAAAGACATCACATTGTGATACTGGTTTATCGCAATGTGATGCCTCAAGGAGTGTATTTTTAATTACTATCTACTTGTGTGATTAAATTTAAACCAAAATATAACGCCATCTTCACTATTTCTAGCTCCATAAGAAAATCCGTGCATTTGTAAAATCCTACCTGAAATAGCTAAACCTAGACCCGTACCTTTAGAATGGCTTCGGGCTGTATCACCTTTCTTAAACGGTAACCATATTTCCTCTATTATATTTTCAGGTATAAAGCTACCACTATTATATACTTCTAATGAATCCTCTAATATTCTTATACTAATAGTGCCTCCTGTAGGTGTGTTGTTAAGGGCATTGACAAAAAAGTTATCTATAACTCTTAGCATCAAAGATATATCCGCCTTGATTACAGCTTCACCGCCTAAAGAAGTCGTTATTCCTTTTTCTTCCCAAACTGGTTTATAGCGCTCAATAATTGTTCTACATACGTCTATAAGTGCCACATCTTCGAAATTAACTTTAAGGGAATCCGCCTCTAATCTGGTTAACTCAAGCATATTATGAATGATTTGATCCATACGGATGACATTTACTTGGATATGATTGGCGTAATGCTCTCTTTTCTCTGTATGGACATTTGCTTGTAAATTCTCCGCATATCCAGCAATAATACTTAAAGGAGTTTTTAGATCATGAGCTAGGGCATTAGTCATTTCTTTTCGGTGATTTTCTAATTTTTCTTGTTGTTTATAGGTTTTAAAAGTTTGTTTTGCAAGTATAAAGGCTGCAATATTAAATGTAAAGAAACAAGAAATCCAAACAAACGCTAAACTTGGGAGACAACGCTCTCCAATATTGATATCACTTCCTATTACGGTCCAAAAGTCGCTTATGGCTTGACCATCATCTATCCTAACTGCATTCTGATAAGGTACTGCTAAGTAGTATCGATAAGTTAGTAATTCAATTCTTTGAGATAGATTTCTTTTAGATAGATTTTCAGGGTCATTATACTCATCAATAGCTTCTTTTAAATGAGATTCTTCTACTACCATTTGACGGAGCTCATCTCTTTTTTTGTTATTCGGATTACTAGAACTATATGTGGTAATGGCTCCACTTTCAAAGTATGGCAAATCCTTTATATTTTTATGTTCTGGTTTATAGACAATTTTATCCGTATGAATACCACTACTTGCATTTACATGTCCTTCTGCATCAAGTCCACTAGCATACATAGGATTAACAGTAATTTTTTCTGGAATAATCATTCCATTATCGACCCAGAAGCCCTTTAAGTCTATTGAATACCCTGAAAGATCTCCTACTTTTTTAGGATGTGGATTAGTGTATAAATATTCTTCAATCTCCTTTATTTCTTCTTCACTAAACCAATTCTTTGGATTCAAATAAGCAAATCCTGTATAATCATTATTTTCATCTGTATAGGTACATAACCAGTACTTATTCGTATTGAAAAGAAGTTTATAGTCACCTGTAAATATTGCTACTTCAGAGTCCATAATAGTGAAAAGAGGGGTCTCCTGTAATAATTCATTTTTTACTTTAGATATATTTGTCAGCTGCATGTCTTTATTTAAATAATCTTGAAAGATTTTTTCTACTCTATCATTGAAATACAAGGCGTACATCTCAAGCTCCATGCTAGCTGCTTTTCTTTCCTGAGATACTAAAAATACGCTAAAACCAATCATAAGTATCAGATAAGTAGCTAAAAACACACCAAAAACACGCAAGTAAATTGTGCTCTTTACTTTCTTCTTTCTCATTACTTTCCCTCCAGCTTATAGCCTTTTTTAAATACTGTCTTAATTTGTGAAGAAGCATCACCTAATGCTTGCCGTAATTTTTTTATGTGATTATCTACAACCCTATCATTCCCATCAAAATCATATCCCCAAATCCTAGTAAGAAATATATCTCGACTCATCACTTGACCAGGATTCTCTATAAGGATTTTTAGGATAGCAAACTCTATAGGTGCCAATTCTACTTCGTCTTCATTTACCATAGCGATGCATCTATATGGGTCTAATTTTATACTGCCTACCATCATTACTTCCGTCCTTACCATACCTTTTGCACGTTTTAATAAAGCCGTTACTTTAGCATAAAGCTCTGCCAAAGAAAAGGGCTTAATAACATAGTCATCACATCCAAGCCTATAGCCATATAATCGATCATCTTCACTGTGTCTTGCTGTAATAAAGATAATAGGCACATCACTGGTTTTTCTAAGTTCTCGACAAATTGTAAATCCATCTACCTCTGGAAGCATTACATCTAAAAGCACCAAGTCATACTCATCCTCAGCATATTTTTGTTGACCCTCTTCTCCAGTTTTAGCCATACTTATAATAAAAGCTCCACCACTTTTTTCTGTGAAAAAATCTGAAATAATTTCTCTCATCTCTGGATCGTCTTCCACTAAAAGAAGCTTAAATGCCATCCCCCTCACCTCCAAATATAGCTTAGCATATAAATATATCTTTTTTGTATGCTCTTTATGCTTTACAACTTAAATATAAAGACAAAATACGACAAGAAAGTGCCTTTGGCACTTTAGTCGCTAGTCATTAGTCTTTAGTCACTAGCATTTGGGTATTCCTTTTGGGTCAGTCGAGTAGATAGAGCCTTGCGGCTCTTCTCCCTCACAGAACCGTACGTGCGCTATTAACGCATACGGCTCTTCACTCGGTCATTCACTTTAATAGCATTGTTATTAGTATACATTCACTTTTATACGCGGTTTAGTTATTGGCATGTATTCTAAAATCTTGTTATATTTATCCCAGTTCATCTTATGCTTTTGCGTTCTCCGTTTTAGGGTTTTATATAACTGTTTTACTGTCAGATAATAGAATGCATTTATGCTTTTACTGTTATCCGTTATCCCATAATAATTGTAGTGTCCTATTAGTTTTCTATTCAGTATTTTGATGGTTTCATTCAATGGTTTATGCATTCTTTCACGAATCCATATTTTCATCTTTGCTATCTTTGTCTTTTGTTTCTTACGACTCGTCTTTCTTTTTACTCGAAACCATCCTTGTTTATTCTTGCTACAGTAGTGGGTAAAGCCTAGAAAATCAAATGTTCCTGGCTTGCCTTCTCCTCGCTTCTCTCGATTGCTTTCGGCAAACCTTCCAAACTCTAGTATTTTACTTTTGTTTTCTGCTACTTCTAGACCAAACTTTCTTAATCTTTCTTTTAGCTGAAAGTAAAACAGTTCTGCTTCTTCTAGATATCGAAAGCAACATACAAAGTCATCTGCATATCTCACCATTTGACATTCACCTTTGTTTTGCTTCTTGATTTTCTTTTCAAACCAAAGGTCTAATACGTAATGTAGATAGACATTTGCTAGTATAGGCGATATGACCCCTCCTTGTGGCGTTCCCTGGTCTGTTTCTATATGTTTACCATCTTCTAGTATGCCTGCCTTTAGAAATCTTTTAATAATCCTTATAAAGTTCTTATCTTCTATATCGTTTTCTAGGAATTTTATCATCCATTCATGGTCTACGTTATCAAAGAATCCTTTGATATCCATATCTACTATATAGTTGACTTTCTTCTTTTCGATTACTCTTCCAAGTTTCTTTAGGGCATCATGACAACTTTTCTTTGGTCTAAATCCATAGGATACATCTACAAATTTCTCTTCATAGATTGCCGTTAGGATTTTCGCCATTACACCTTGCACTAACTTATCTTCATATGCAGGGATTCCCAAGCCTCTTTTCTCTTTACTGCCGTCTTTAGGTATATATATCCTTCGGACTTCTTGTGGTTTATAGGCTTGTCTTTTCATTTTGTCTACAAGATTTGCAAGATTTTCTTCTAGGTTTAGTTCGTATTCTTCCTTCGTTACTCTATCTACTCCTGTAGCCTTTCCTGATTTCATTTGCTTATGTTGCTCTCTCAGGTTCTCTACATTTATATGGTGTACTAGTGTTTGTACTTTTCCATGTTTTCTTGCTATTTCCGCTATCCTATTCATTTCTGTTTCCATCTCTACTCACCTCTAGTGTGTTTGATGTTTCCCTTTCAAGGTCGACTTTGTGCTACCGCCTTCCCTCCACGGTCATTACTCGTTTCATTG
>NZ_CALNCS010000184.1 GCF_937875145.1 Alkalibaculum bacchi
ACTCTCCTAAAAAAGTATACTATTTAGGAAAGACTGCCTTTAAAGGACAGTACAGTGATGAAATTATATTAAAATGGTTAAAAAACTTCTATAGAAGATTCTTTACCCAACAATTTAAAAGATCTTGTATGCCAGACGGACCTAAAGTAGGTACTGTTAGTCTATCTCCAAGAGGGGATTGGAGGATGCCTAGTGATGCATCAAATGCCATTTGGATGAAGGAACTAGAAGACTTGCGATAAGTAAGAAATAGGAGGACTTTAGATGGATAAAAAGGAATTAGAGCTGCTTCTTAAGAGCTTTTTAGCTTTAGAAACCCAAGAAGAGTGTCTGGTTTTTTTAGAGGATTTGTGTACGATTAATGAAATTGAGGACATGTCTCACAGAATCGAAATAGCAGATTTACTAAATAAGGGAAAAACCTTTAATGAAGTTCAAGATTTGACTGGAGCTAGCTCTACAACTGTAAGCAGAGTTAGTAGATGTCTAAAGCGTGGGAACGGTTATAAGACTGCTTTAAAGCGAGTATCTAAAATGGAGTCGTAGTACAATTATGAAGGAAATGACCATATCTGTTAGAGAATTAGTAGAGTTTACTTTGAGAAAAGGTGATATTGATTTTCGCTATACAGGAAGACAAAGAGGTGCTCAAGGAACGAAAGCTCATCAACGCATTCAAAAGAAATACAAAGAAGGCGATCTTTCGGAAGTAAGCATATCTAGAACAATTGAATATGAAGGTATGAATATAACTTTACAAGGTAGAATGGATGGCATTATCTTTAATGAAGGTCAAATTATTATAGATGAGATTAAGAGCACTCGAGCTCCTTTAGATGAGATTGATGAGGATTTTAGTCAGGTCCACTGGGCTCAGGGGATGGTCTATGCATTTTTATATTCTTTAGAAAACAATCTAAAAGAGATCAGTGTTCAATTAACCTATTACCAGTTAGAATCTAAGGAAATAAAAAAAATTATGAGAGATTTCGTTCACGATGAGTTAAAAGAATATGTTTACGAGAATTTAATCAAGAATTATATTAAGTGGGCAATTATGATTTATGAATGGAGAGAACTCCGGGATAAGAGCATTAGTACCCTATCATTTCCTTATGACAGCTATAGGGTAGGGCAAAGAAAATTGATTATTTCTATTTACAAGACCATACAAGAACAAAAGAAAATTTTTGTAAATGGACCTACTGGAATTGGGAAGACCATATCTACTCTTTTTCCATCTATTATGTCTATGACAGAAGGCAATGTAGAGAAGATTTTTTATCTTACATCTAAAAATACTCAGAGAGAGATTGTTGAGTCTACCCTTTGTTCCTTAATAGAAAAGCAATTAAAAGTAAAATACACATCCCTTACGGCAAAAGAAAAAATATGCTTTAAAGAACAAACAAAGTGTAATCCAGAATATTGTGAGTATGCTAAAGGGCATTTTGATCGTTTAAATGGAGCTATAGAAGATATTTTTAATAATGAAAATACGTATACCAAAGAGCTTATTAGTCAATATGCTCAAAAACACACAGTCTGTCCCTTTGAATTTTCTTTGGATTTGACTTTATGGAGCGATTTCGTTCTTTGTGATTACAATTATATTTTTGATCCCAGAGTTTCCCTAAAGCGATTTACAGAAGAAAAGGGAAAATACGTATTTTTAGTTGACGAAGCCCACAATCTAGTAGATCGGTCTCGAGAT
>NZ_CALNCS010000185.1 GCF_937875145.1 Alkalibaculum bacchi
TGTCCTGTTTCAATAATTTAATGTAATTTTAGATGTGCGAAGTTTGAGTTATTTAGTTTTTCAAGATAACGATTCGATTTTGTGTTTACATCAAAAATTAGATATAGAATTATAACCTACTTAAAACTATACTATTCAGGGAGCCATCGATAAACTTGATGTCATAGAATGTTTTGAGAGTTTAGGGAGAGAAGTACGTAATGGTGAGGTTATTGAGAAATAGAACAAACTCTACATAGGTTTAAGAATCACACCGCTTACCCTGTTATGACTAGGTGAGAATCCAGAATATAATAATGAAATACAATAACATTATAATAAGATTGTATTGTAAATTTAGATATAGAGGTGATTTTGATGATTTTAGAAAGTTAAACAAGGTACATAATTTATATTAACTGTTGATGTTGTATCGTTTTATGCCTAACTTAAGAAGTAAATTTAAATTTAGAATGGAGAGAAAATTATGATTAAAAGAATAACATCATTTGTTTTAGTGATTTCTATGGTACTCAGTGTGGGAACAACTGCCTTTGCAATGGAGTCAATGCAAGCAACTTCTAATGATTACGCTATGAGTCGAAATGACGACTTAACAAATCAATCAGTTGATAAAATTGATTCATCTGTAACGTTAAATAGTGATTGTGAAAATGCTATTGATATTTCTTCTGAAGTAATATCAATAGATCCTAATCTAACATTAACTGTTACCACTGAAAAATTTACTGATTATAATATTGTTACAGTATCAGACAATCAAGGAAATATCTCGATAAGTGATAGTAGATACAGTTATGTTATAGAAAACGGTAATAAAATAGAAACAACTATCTCTGAAACTGAATCTGATGTCTTAAATGAATCAATTACTCCCTTTGCACTTGTCCCCGCTTGGCAAAAAATTCGAACATTCACCACGACAATTGCGTTTGAAAAGGCTATTAAGGACTTGGCAATTAGTACAATTATTGCTCAAGTAAAAGCGTTGAAGATTGTGGGTTATACCTTAACCGCAGCTGGTTTAGTAAAAGCAGCTTATGAGAAACCTGATTTAAGGTCTTCAAAAGCCTTCTATCTCCGTAGGGATATTTATGGATATACGAATCAGTATGGTAGAGAAGGGACTCATACTTACTCTCTTGACACTAAATATAGGAAAATAAGTAAGACGGATTCTTTCAATGATGTAAATTTAAAAGCCTTCTTAGGTTATTAAAAATTTGAAAGTAAAAAAGAATGAAATATAATATTAAAGGGTGAAGCACATGTCAAAAAAACAGAAGGAGCGTATGGAAATAGTAATCGTTTTTATTATTATGATTACAATAATTTTGTACACAAATATTTTTTCTGATTCTTCTGAATCACTAAAATTTAAATCTCTTACTTTAGGATTGGGCCTTCTATTTGGTAGCGTTTTGCGCTATTTTAGTGAGGAAGATAAAAGGGAAGATAAAGGATAAAATGTGGATATTTTGTTTTACCTTCTTATTTTTGATGTAAGAGGCAATAAGAGATAAGATTTCATTATGAATTATTGTACAAATGTGAAAGAAAACGATACAAATAGTCAAATAAATTAATTCCCAAAAAAGAAACTCGTTTTAAACGAAGATTTTCCTCGGTGATATGAGAATATAATAACAATGAAGTAGAAATTAAATAACAATTAAATAACAATGAAACCTGTAGCTTAGATATTGTATCTGGCTATAGGTTTTTTTTATTAAGATGATCAGCATAAAGGTGGTAAGCAAAACCTAAAAGCCACCGAAGGTGCTAGAGCTCTAATGGCTGGTGGTAACAATTCTTTTCACCTGATTATCTTGAGCGCAAGCGAAAGATCTTGACCCAAAAGGAATACCCAAATGCTAGTGACTAAAGACTAATGACTAGCGATTAAAGCACCACAGGCACTTTCTTGATTAATGTTCAACTATTGTCAAACGACATCTAGAAATGAAAAGTTATAAAAATGTCAAAGTTTAAACTTTTTAGAAAAATAATCATTGACAAACGATTACACTCAGAATATAATGAGTTCATGAAATGAATATTAAACTATGAAATAAATTTCAGAGTGCATAGAATTATAAAAAATTCATTTTTGAGCTTCGTATAGATTAAAAAAATTCTGTGAAATTTGTCGAAAAATTCATTGACAAACGATTACATTGTAAATATAATGAGTTCACGAAATAAAAATCGAAGCAAGAAATAAATTTCAAGGATGGTTTATATGTCCTCTAATAAAGATGTAAGACTAATTGTCAGATGCGCAAAAATGTATCATGAAGAAAATATGAAACAAGACGAAATTGGTCAAAAACTTGGTATATCAAAAGCGACGGTTTCAAGACTATTAAAGATAGCTGTTGAAATGGGTATTGTCCAAATTACTGTAAGAGATCAATATTCAAAGAAATTGATCAATATTGAAAAAGATCTTGAAGATGAATACGATTTACTAGAAGTAATTATTTGCGATTCTAATAGCGAATCTGAGATGGAAATCAAGAAAAGCATCGCTCGAGAAGCAGCAAAGTATCTACAAAGGGTTTTGACACCAAACTCCATAATTGGAGTAAGTAATGGGACTACACTAGCGGCAATACCAAATTATGTTGAAATCAATCGCAACAATAATTTAACCTTTGTTCCCATGGCAGGCGGCAATGGTCAGATCAATGCCGAAATTCATTCAAACAATGTAGCACTACATATGGCAAAAGCCTTTAAAGGGAATTATAAGATATTATATGCACCAGCAATGGTTGAAAAAGCAGAAAGTAGGAACACATTTATAGAAGATCCAGGTATTAAATCCGTTTTATCTTTGACCAAAAAATTAGATGTAGCTATCTTTGGCGTAGGCTCATCTAATTCAAAATCAACGGTTTCCATCACAGCAGAGTATCTCTCTGAAAACGAGATGGTAGATATGGAAAGTTTAGGAGCTGTAGCTGACATTTGCAATATCTTCATCGATGAGTCTGGTTCTGGAGATGTTTTTGAATCAAATAAGAGAGTTATAGGCATTGAGCTTGAAGATTTGCGTAACACACCGCTAAAAGTTGTCGTAGCTGGATATGAAGGCAAGGTAAAGGCTATTAAAAGTGTACTCAAGGCCCGTTTAGCTGATGTGTTGATTACTGATATTGAGACAGCAAAACTTCTCATAGAAGGGTGACGATATGTATTTTAAATATGGATTGATTATTGTAGGAGCAATTGTTATTCAAGGACTTTTAACTTACTTTCAGGTAAAAGACTACCGAGACAATGTATCTAAGATTCGAAAGAAGGGAAATCTCTTTATAGGTCAGACAAGAGGAAAAATTAAGGCTGGCAGTATTGTCTTAATGGCAGTTGATGACGATGGATTCATCAATGAAGCGAAATCTATGACAGGTATTACTGTATTTCATCGATTTAGAAGAGTTGATGATTTAATAGGCAAAAATATCTTTGAAAGCGATCAATGGCTTCATGCAGTGAAAGATAAGCAAATGGTCAAGGCTATAAGTAAGGGAATAGAAGCTATGAATAAGAGCATTTCACAAGATTATGAAGACAAGGATTCTGAATAAAAAAAATCTTCATATAGATATAATAAAGAATAGATTTATTTTATTCTTTGTATATATATTAAAAAACAAAGGGGAGAGTTTTATGGAGTTTTTATCTAGAGCAGCAGAAGGCTTCATCGGGTTATTTAACGCTGGTGGGGAAAGTTTCATGGGAATGGTAACAGGCATCCTTCCTACACTTATTGTACTTATAACATTCGTAAATTCACTTATTATGCTTATTGGTGAAGACAAGGTGCAAAATTTTGCATTGAAGTTTACAAAATATTCAATCACAAGATACACCATATTCCCAATACTTGCTATGTTTTTCTTAACAAACCCAATGGCATATTCATTCGGAAAATTCTTACCTGAAAAATTAAAAGTACCTTTCTTTGATGCATGTATTTCATTTTGTCATCCGATAACAGGATTATTCCCACATGCTAATGGTGCAGAATTATTCGTTTGGTTAGGAATATCTCAAGGTGTTGAACAATTAGGTCTGTCTACTACTGAACTAGCAGTTCGGTACTTTTTAGTAGGTGTAGTGGTCATCTTTATCCGTGGAATGGTTACTGAGAGAATCTTCAATATGATGTCTAAAAAAGGGGTTGAATAATATGACTTATAACGCTATTAAAATAGAAAAAGGTAAAGGTGGCTGGGGAGGTCCCTTAATTATTAAACCAGATGAAAAGAAAAACAAGGTAGTATCTGTAACAGGTGGTGGAATTGATCCAGTATCTAAAAAAATTGCTGAGTTATCAGGTTGTACAACCGTCGATGGCTTCGCTACTAGCGTGCCAGACGAAGAGATTTTTGTAGCCGTAGTAGATTGTGGCGGTACAGCTCGATGTGGAGTATATCCTAAAAAAGGTGTTTTCACTGTGAACCTTACTCCAGTAGGTCAATCTGGTCCTCTTGCTCAATATATTCAACCAGAAATTTATGTATCAGGGGTAAAAGTAGAAAATGTAGCTTTAGCTGATGGAGATGCTGTAGTGGCACAAAAGACTCCTGCTTCAAAAGAAGAGCCAAAAGCAGCACCAAAAAATGATCAATCAGAGAAAAAAGGAAATGCTATTGCAAGAATGGGTAAAGCTATTGGTGGTGTAACAGGTAAGTTCTTTGCTGCAGGTCGTCAAACAATTCAAATGGTTATGAATAATATCTTGCCATTTATGGCTTTTGTATCCATGCTTGTAGGTATTATCAATGCTTCAGGCTTAGGAAATGTAATCGCAAATTTCTTAGCACCAATTGCTAGTTCATTACCAGGATTACTAATAATATGTATTGTCTGTGCATTGCCTTTCTTGTCACCAATACTAGGACCTGGTGCGGTAATTGCTCAAGTAGTAGGAGTATTTGTTGGTGTTGAAATCGGTAAAGGAAATATCCCACCAAGCTACGCATTACCAGCATTGTTTGCTATCAACCCACAAGTAGGTTGTGACTTTATACCAGTAGGTTTAAGTCTTGGGGATGCTGAGCCAGAAACAGTTGAAATTGGTGTTCCTGCAATATTATTCTCTAGAGTAATCACAGGACCATTGGCAGTAGTAATTGCTTACTTTGCAAGTTTTGGATTATTCTAAGCATAGTTCATTTTAAATTAGCTATAGAGTTTCTTTTAAAGGGAGCTCTATAGCCTTATTATTAATTAATATAGCAAATATCTAGGAGGAAAAAATGAAATACAATGTAAAAATTACAGGCATAGGTGATATCGCTTTAGATTTTTTAAGTGAGAACATGATTATATTATTTAATGACAATGCACCAACAGAATTAGCAGAAATTTCAGTATTACACGAAATTAGTGAATTGACAGGAGACGTGGCAGTAGGAGATCAAGTGACAATATGTGATGAAGAATACGTAGTAACAGCAGTAGGAGACGAAGCTCTCCATACACTAAAAAAAATGGGACATTGCAGTTTAAAATTTGATGGCGCAGATACTCCATCACTACCAGGAACCATCCACTTAAAAGGCGAAAAAAATCCTACATTTGAGGTAGGTAAATATATAACAATTCAATAAAATGTAAATACTAATTACAGAATAGATGGGGTACTTTCGTTCATTACATACAATTGAAATAGTTTTTTTCAAAAATTCATTGATATAACTATTTTTTATTGCTATTGAATAAGGTACCTTTTTCATTACACAAATACAATCTTATAAACAATACTAATTAAAGATTAAATTTATTTCATATGATGAATTTTCTTTCAAATCTATTGACTCTATTATTTATACATGCTAAAATAAGCTTAAGTTAATAGTTGCAGAGAATGGGAGAAAGCACAGTAGTAAATTCATCACAATGAATTGCTATTTGTGCTTTGTTTTATTTTATCCCAGCATAAAACCACATATTAAATACACACATTTTAGGAGGATATATGAATTCTATTAAGGACATTAATTGTTATTTGCTCGACATGGATGGTACTATTTATTTAGGAGATCAATTGATTGATGGAGCAAAAGAGTTTTTACAAGCATTAAGGGATAATGGAAAGAAGTATTTATTTTTGACAAATAACTCTTCTAAGGATAAGCAAGCTTATGTAGATAAATTAAATGGACTAGGGATATCCGCTGAAGAAGACGATGTTTTCTCTTCCGGAGATGCTACGATTTATTACTTGAAGAAGAATACAAATTTTAAGAAAATCTTTTTACTTGGTACAGAAGCCCTTATTCGTTCTTTTGTAAAGGCAGGATTTGAAGTAGTATCCGAGAAAAATGCAGAGGTAGACTGTGTTGTATTAGGCTTTGATACGACATTAACCTATGATAAATTATGGGCAGCATGTGATTATGTAAGAGAAGTACCTTATTTTGCAACTCATCCTGATTTTAATTGTCCTCTTGCAGATGAGAAAGTAATGCCTGATGTAGGAGCAATGATTGCGTTTATTAAAGCGTCTACTGGAAAAGAGCCTATCGTTATTGGAAAACCAAATCAACCTATGCTAGATTCCATTGTAGATATATACAATTTTGATAAAAGTGAATTAGCTATGGTTGGTGATCGTCTATATACGGATATAAAAATGGGTGAAGACTTAGGAATTCAATCGATTTTAGTATTATCAGGAGAAACCTCTATGGAAGACTATGAAAAATCACCGATCAATGCAAATCATATATTTGATTCTGTAAAGTACATTATAAATCAATTATAAAGGAGACGAAAAGATGACGGATTACAGTGAATTATTAAATAAGGATATAGAGTGCGCTTGTGGAAGAACACATAGGGTTCCAATCAAAGATATAAGTTTTGATTTTAAGGAAGAAGATATTTTAGAAATTAGTAAAAAACATATTCAAGGAAAAAATATCTTAATCGTTGCAGATAAACATACTCATGATTTAAACCAAAGAATTTACGAAATTATGCAGGCAACAGACTACGATGTTTCTCTTTTAGAATTTGAAGATAAAAAGTTAATTCCAGATGAAAAAGCAGTAGGTAAAGTTCTAATGACTACAGATCGAGATATTGCAGGTATTATCTCTGTAGGTTCAGGTACCATCAACGATATTAACCGCCTTGTAGCCAATAGAGTGAAAATTCCTGTGATTACAATTGCCACAGCACCTTCGATGGATGGATACGCAGCGTCTGGTTCATCCATGGTATATAATGGCGTTAAAAAGACAATAAAAAATGGAACAGTAACAGCAATATACGGAAAAGTTGACGTCATCAAAGAAGCTCCATACGATTTAATCCAAGCAGGTTTTGGAGATAGCATCGGAAAAAAAACAGCTTTAGCAGATTGGATTTTATCAAAACACATTAACGATGAATACTGGTGTGACAAAACAGTAGCGTTAGTAGAAGAATCTACTAATATTTGTATTGAAAACGCAGAAAAAATCGCAGAAAGAGATACAGAAGCTATTAAAAATCTTGTAGATGCACTAGTGCTCTCAGGTGTATGTATGTCTCTTGTAGATGATACAAGACCAGCATCTGGTTCAGAACATTTAGTATCTCACTACATGGTTATGAGAGCAATTGAGAAAGGTGAATTACCTCCATCTCATGGAAGGACCGTTGCAATCGGTACATTAATTGCTACAGTATTATATGAATTTTTATTTAAACATGATGCTTTTAAACAAGTTGAAAATTACAAAGAAGTAGAAAAAGATGTTAGAAGGTATTTGCCAACCATTGAAGAAGTAGAAGGACTGCTTAAGACAATTAAATTATCAACGGATCCTAGAGATTATGATTTAGATGGAGATTTACTTAGAGAGATTGTCCTTAAGGCTGGTTATATTAGACAACGCTACACGGTATTTATGCTTTTAGATCGTCTAAACCTATTAGACGAAGCAGCAGATTATGTCTTAAATCATTTTAATATGTAATTGTTTATTAAGAGATAAAAGTAAGAATAAAATTAGGAGGATATATTATGAAAATAGCAATTGGTTGCGATGAAGCAGGAGTTGAATTAAAAAATATATTAAAGGAATTTGTACAATCCAAAGGACACGAAGTAGAAGACTTTGGTCTAGAAAAAGGAGAAAGCGTACTGTATCCTTTGATTGCAGAAAAAGTAGCGAATTCTATAGCAGAAGGTAAAAACGAAAGAGGAATCATCGTTTGTGGTACTGGAATTGGTATGGCTATTACAGCAAACAAAATCCCAGGCATCCGTGCTACAGTAGCTCATGATGTGTTTTCAGCAGAAAGATCGATAAAGAGCAATAATTGCCAAATCATCACTATGGGTCAAAGAGTAATTGGACCAGAAAGCGCAAAAACAGTAATCAACGCTTGGTTAGAATCTCAATTCGTAGATGGTAGCTCCACTCCAAAAGTAGAGAAAATGATCGAAATCGAAAATAAATACAGAAATGCATAAGTTTCTAAGCTAGAAAAACCCTCTGAAATCGAAATAGAGATTTTAGGGGGGTTTTTCTATCTACGGAAAGGTTGGACGGTAGGACGGGGAAATCTTAAAAGCTGAAAGCTGAAAGGAAAACCCCCTCGCCTTAAGGCGAGTTTGGTTTTCCTGACCACCTGACCACCTGACCACCTGATCCTGTTAAATTTTAAATAATAGAAGTAAACCATTGCAAAAAAGAAACGGTCGTGTTAATATAAGTATGAGCAAAATAACAACACATGAGCAAATGCCCAATTTTAAAATTTTAATATAAACGGAGGCGCACAATGTTAAACTTAAACACAAAATTAAAACAATTACAAGAAAACGGAAAAATCATTAAATTAGGTCTTGTTGGTGCAGGTCAAATGGGAAAAGGTATGGTAAGCCAAGTAATGAGCATGAAAGGTATGACACCAGCCATCGTGGTTGACGTTAACGTAGACAACGCAGTAGAAGCTTATACATTAGCTGGAATAAGAAAAGAAGATATTGTCGTATCCTCTACACTATCTGAAATCAATGTAGCTATAGAGCAAGGAAAATTCGTAGCATGCCCTGATTCTGATATTCCTGCACAATGTAACTTAGTAGATGTAGTGGTTGATGCAACAGGTGTACCTGATGTTGGAGCAAAAGTAGCAATCGATTCTATTATGAATAAAAAGCACATCGTCATGTTAAACGTAGAAACGGACGTAGTTATTGGACCAATCCTTAAGAAATTAGCAGACAATGCAGGCGTTATTTACTCAGGTTCTGCAGGTGATGAACCAGGCGCTGTAAAAGAAATTTACGATTTTGCAGATGCAATGGGAATGGATATTGTAGCTATTGGTAAAGGAAAAAACAATCCAGTAGTATTAGGATGCAATCCAGATACAGTTTATGAACAAGCTATAAAATCAGGCGTTAGCCCAAAAATGTTAACAGCATTTAAAGACGGAACAAAGACAATGGTAGAAATGACTGCAATGGCAAATGCAACTGGTTTTTTACCTGATGTAAGAGGAGGACATGCGGTTTGTGCTTCTGTAAATGAATTACCTGGTCTTTTCCAATTAAAAGAAAATGGTGGAATCCTAAATAACACTAAGATCGTCGATTACGTAAACGGGGTTGCACCAGGCGTATTCGTAATCATCACTACTGATCTTCCACAAATTCACCACGAAATGCAATACTTAAGCATGGGTTCAGGACCAAATTACGTATTGTTTAGACCATATCACTTATGCAGTTTAGAAACTCCTTTAACTGCCGCAAGAGCAGTAATTTACAATGAACCAAGTATTGTTCCATTACCAGGAGCGCCAAGTGCTGAAACAATCACATTAGCTAAAAAAGACTTACAAGCTGGAGATATGCTAGACGGCATTGGTGGATACACAGTATATGGTTCCTTTGAAAAATATGATATAGCAAAAGCAGAAAAAGCTGTACCACTAGGGTTAATCACAAAGAAGACAAAATTATTGACACCAAAAAAACCAGGCGAAGTAATTACTTATGACGACATCGAATTAGATAAATCTACCTTAATCTACAAATTAAGAGAATTACAAGAGACAATCATCGGTTAATTTAAATGTCGAGGCTTCTAGAACGCTCTAGGAGCTTTTCTTATATAACATGAAATTATTCTCATAAATTTATTGAAATGGAAAAATAATAATGATATTATAAATGTGCACAAAATCTCAATTAATGGGCATATGCTCGACAGAGGTGTTGTATTGAAAGACGATGTAAAAAGACAATTAATTAAAATAGCAAAATACTATTACAATGACGGGCTAACTCAAGAGGAAATCGCTAAGAGGATGTCCTTATCGAGGCAAAAGATCAGTAGATTAATTCAAAGATTGATTCCTGAAGGCATTGTAACCATTCATATTGATGATTCTTTAGACTCTTATTTGGCTTTAGAACAAGGGCTTGAAGAAAAGTTTAATCTAAAGGAAGTAGTAGTGGTTTCTACAGAAGAGAACAATCATATGACCTTAGATAATATTGGACGAGCAGGTGCGGAGTATCTTGACCGGATTCTCAAACACGATGATATTATTGGCATCGCTTGGGGCCGAACCTTGACCTATGTATCCCAACACATTGTAAAGGAAAGATCTAATTTAAATCTATCTATGGTTCAATTGGCAGGAGGGGTTTTTCCATATGGGCACTTTTTTAATGGAGAGCTTTCTAAACAATCAGGCGAAATTACTCGAGAAATCTCATTAAAATTAGGAGCAAAGCCTTATTTAATGAATAATCCTCTTGTTGTAGACAATATTGCGACAAAACAAGTTTTACTTCATGAATCAACTATAAGTAATATTTTTAATATGGCAAAAACCTGTACCATTGCAATAGTCAGCATTGGAAGCTTAGGTAATAACATTTCACCTTTTGTAGAAGGAGCGCTAACAGAAGAGGATTTACAGTATCTATTAGAAAAAAAAGCCGTTGGAAATTTTGTTTTTAGGTATTTTGACATAGATGGAAATATCATCGAAGCGCCTTTTTATGATAGATTGCTATGTCCTGAATTAGAGCCTTTAAAGGAGATACCTTTAAAAATCTGCGTATCTGGGACAAAAGAAAAAGTAGATGCAATTTTTGGTGGCATTAGAGGTGGTTTTGTAGATGTACTCGTTACAGATAGTGAAACGGCCACTGCATTAATGAAAAAATAATAAATACCGGGAGGTAAAAAAATGGCTATAACGAAAGAAACTTTAGTAGAAATGTATTTAAGAATGAATGAGGCTAGGCTATTTGAAGAAAAAGTTGCATGGTTTTTCTCAAGAGGTATGGTACACGGTACGACACATTTATCCGTAGGAGAAGAAGCATCTGGTGTAGCATCTTGTATGGCTTTAGAAAAAGGAGACTTAGTTTCTGCAACTCATAGAGGACATTCACAAGTAATTGGATTTGGTCTAGATTTAAATAGAATACAAGCAGAATTATTAGGAAAAGCAACAGGTTATTGTAAAGGAAAGGGCGGCTCTATGCATATTGCCGATGTTGAAAACGGTAATCTAGGTGCAAATGGTATCGTAGGTGGGGGATACAGTATTTCTGTAGGTGCTGCTCTTACACAACAATATAAGAAAACTGGAAAGGTCGTCCTTTGTTTTAGTGGAGATGGTGCAACAAATGAAGGAAGTTTTCACGAATCTTTAAATTTAGCATCTGTCTGGAAACTTCCAGTGATTTTCTTTGTAGAAAACAATCTATATGGCATGTCTACACCAATTGAAAAACATATGAATATTAAAGACATTGCTGAAAGAGCAAAATCTTATGGAATGCCAGGAATTATCGTAGATGGCAATGATGCTATAGAAGTATATGAAACAGTGCAAAAAGCTACTGAATACTGTAGAAGCGGAAGAGGACCAGTATTAATAGAAAGTAAAACCTACAGATGGTTAGGACACTCTAAGAGCGATGCTCAGGCTTACCGTACGAAAGAAGAAGTAAACGAATGGAAACAAAAAGATCCAATAAAAAGACTTAGAAAGTATATGATCGAAAACAATATCGTTACCGAAACAGAAGCAGATGAAATAGAAGCGAGAGCCCAAAAGGCCTTAGATGATTCTGTAGAATTTGCTATAAATTCACCTGAACCAGCAATTGAAACGGTATTAGAAGATGTATACGCATAGGGAGGATATAAATATGGAAATGAAAGAAATGACTTATAAGGACGCCATCCGTTTAGGTATGAGCGAAGAAATGAGACGAGATGAAAATGTTATATTCTTCGGAGAAGATGTAGGTCTTTACGGAGGAGCTTTTGGTGTATCTGTTGGCATGCTTGAAGAATTTGGAGAAGAAAGAGTAAGAGATACGCCAATATCTGAAGCAGTTATCGTAGGAGCAGCAGCTGGGGCAGCAGCAACAGGATTAAGACCTATTACAGAAATGATGTTTATGGATTTTATTACTATTGGTATGGATGCGTTAGTTAATCAAGCGGCAAAGATGAGATACATGTTCGGTGGAAAAGCAAAAGTTCCTATGGTATTAAGACTTCCTTCTGGTTCAGGTACAGGGGCAGCTGCTCAACATACCCAAAGTTTAGAGGCTTGGTTATGTCATGTACCAGGGCTTAAGGTGGTAACTCCTTCTACTCCTGCAGAGGCAAAAGGCCTTATGAAAGCAGCTATTCGTGATGATAATCCAGTTTGTTTTGTTGAACATAAGCTCTTATACAAAGTAAAGGGAGAAGTGCCAGTAGATGAAGATTATATCGTTCCTATTGGAAAATCTTTTGTAAAAAGAGAAGGTAGGGATGTAACAATCGTTTCTTGGGGTACTACTTTACAAAAGGTATTAGATATTGCTGAAGAAGTAGAAAAAGAAGGCATCAGCGTAGAAGTAGTAGATCCAATTACTTTATATCCTATGGACATAGATACCATAATAGAATCTGTAAAGAAAACAGGTAGGGCTATTGTCGTTCATGAAGCTTGCAAGACTGGTGGCGTTGGTGGAGAAATTGCTGCAAGAATCGCTGAAAGTGAAGCTTTTGACTATTTAGATGCTCCAGTTATGAGATTAGGCGGCTTAGACGTACCAACTCCATACAATAGAAATTTAGAAGCAGCTGTTGTACCAAAGAAAGATGAAATTAAAGAAGCAATCTATAAAGTAATGAATCGATAGGGAGGTGTCAAAATGGCAACGGAAATCATTATGCCTAAAGCAGGCATGGATATGGAAGAAGGAACAGTCATTAAGTGGCTAAAAAACGTAGGTGAAACTGTAGAGACTGGTGAACCACTATTAGAAATCCTCACAGACAAAGTAAATATGGAAGTAGAAGCAGAGGTGTCTGGTACTTTAATCGATATTCGCGCGAATGAGGGAGATGTTCTTCCAGTATTTACAGTAATCGGATATATCGGTGAAGCTGGTGAAAAAGCGCCATCAGGTGAGGCAACACCAAGCATGGAAGTAAAAGAGGTAGAAACCATTGAAGAAACTGTTAAAGAAGAAAAAGCCACATCGAATTCTTCAATTCCTGTAGGCAAAGTTCGTGCCACACCTGCTGCTCGAAAAATTGCAAAAGATAGAAACCTTCTTGTAGAAGACATACCAGGAAGTGGACCTTTTGGCAGAGTTCAAAAGGTAGATGTAGAAGAATTTGATATCATCAAAGCAACACCACTTGCTACTAAAATGGCAGAAGTGGAAAATATCGATTTATCTACAATAAAAGGTACTGGCGTTGGCGGAAAGATTACAAAAGACGATCTTAGTCTTGCTCCTACAGAAGCAACAGGGCAAAAGAAAGTTTTAGCACCTTCTAAAGCAGAAGAAAAAGCTTCTAATATCATTCCTATGGTTGGGCTTCGAAAAATCATCGCTCAAAGGATGAAAGAAAGCCTAGAAAAGAGTGCTCCTGTAACCCTTCAAACTGAAGTAGATATGACGCATATCAATGCCCTAAGAGCTAAGCTAAAACCAATTATCCAAAAAGAAATAGATAAGAAAATTACTGTAACAGATTTGCTTATTATGGCTACTTCAAAAGCCTTAATGAAATATCCAATAGTCAACTCTACTCTTGTAGAGGAAGGAATTCGAGTCAATGACTATGTAAATATGGGTATAGCAGTAGGCTTAGAAAATGGACTGCTTGTTCCAGTGATAAAGGGAACAAATAAAATGACTTTAAAAGAGATTGTGTCTAGTAGAACAGATATCGTAAAAAGAACCCTGTCTAGCAAGATTACTCCAGATGAATTAAGCGGAAGCACTTTTACTATCAGCAATTTAGGAATGTACGACACCATTAGCTTTAATTCCATCATCAACCAACCCAATAGCGCCATCTTAAGCGTAGGGGTAACAGTTAAGAGAATGAGAATTATAAATGATGCTCCTCAAATAAGAGAAGTAATGAACATGAGCATTACCCTAGACCACAGAGTAATGGACGGATTAGTAGGAGCGCAGTTCTTGCAATACTTGAAGGATTTGCTAGAGGATCCGAATTTGTTGTTGTTGTAATTTGTAAGGCAATACTAGTATTGAAAGGTGGTCAGGTAGTCGGGTGGTCAGGTGGTCAGCAAAAGCATAATGCTATTGCAATTAACAAAGTATTGAATGCTAGTAGCTAGTGGCTGTTTTTAGACCCTCGCTACTGCCCAGTCATCCTGAGCAAAGCGAAGGATCTTAGACCCTAAAAGAAGACCCCAGTAGCGCTTACCTCGCCTAAGAGAAAGGCGAGCTTAGGTTTTGCTGACCACCTTAAAGCTGACCACCTTACCACCTTAAAAACACGGAGGTGTCAAATGGCAACAGAAGTGATTATGCCAAAAGCTGGCATGGATATGGAAGAAGGTACAGTCATTAAATGGCTGAAAGAAGAAGGAGACCAGATTGAAACAGGAGAGCCTTTACTAGAAATCTTGACGGATAAGGTCAATATGGAAGTAGAAGCAGAAGTATCAGGTACTCTTCTTAAAATTTTAGCTAAAGAAGGAGACGTTTTACCCATATTTACGGTTATTGGATATATTGGTGGGGAAGGGGAAGTGATCCCTAATGCTACAGGTTCACAAGTTCCAGCACCAGAAGCAGCCCCAATTCAAGAAATAGCTCCTGCTAAAGAAGAAGCTTCAACACCTCAAACAGCTGATAACACTTATGATATTGTGGTATTAGGTGGGGGACCTGGCGGATATGTAGCAGCTATTCGTGCTGCACAGCTAGGTGCAAAAGTTGCCCTAATTGAAAAAACATCTGTAGGTGGAACATGTTTAAATGTAGGTTGCATCCCAACAAAGACTATGGTCAAAGGTGCAGAGATTATTCATAATATGAAAAATGCGGAGCGAAAAGGTATAAAGGTAGGAGAGCCTCAAGTAGATATGGCTCAAGTTGTTCAAAATAAAAACAGTGTTGTCAAACAACTTGTAGGTGGCGTTACTGGCATTTTAAAATCAAATAATATCAAAATCTACTCTGGAAAAGGTCATGTAAATAAAAACAAAACAGTAGATATTGTTGATGGGGCAGATAAAGGTCAAGTGATTTCTTACGGTAAATTAATCATCGCTACAGGTTCTACTCCATTAGTTCCACCAATACCAGGTCTAGATTTACCTGGCATCATGACAAGTACGGAAATATTAGATATACAAGAAGTGCCAAAAGAATTAGTCGTCATTGGTGGTGGCGTGATTGGTTGCGAATTTGCGACGATCTTTAGTACATTTGGAAGCAAGGTTACGATTGTAGAAATGCAAGATCATTTACTTCCAAACTTAGATAAAGAAATTGCTGAAACATTAAAGAAATCTTTCCAGAAATCTGGCGTAGAGGTTCTTACATCTGCAAAAGTGGAAAAAGTAGAAAAGAAAGAAGACAAATACACAGTTCATGTAAGTGGGAACAAAGCCATAGAAATCGAAGCGAATAAAGTCTTAGTGTCTATTGGAAGAAAAACTTGCTTAGAGGGATTAGAAGATTTAGGTTTAGATATAGACAGAGTCGTCAAAGTTGATGATTATCTAAAGACATCTGTAGAAGATGTATATGCAATCGGTGATGTCACAGGCAAATTTCAATTAGCTCATGTAGCTTCTGCACAAGGGATTAAAGCAGCAGAAAATGCCATGGGTGGCTCAGAGAAGATGAAGTACAATATTGTTCCATCTTGCATCTTTACCATTCCAGAAATCGGCTGTGTAGGGGTGACAGAAGAAGAAGCAAGAAGAAAATACGGTGATATTCGAGTAGGCAAATTCTCTATGTCTGCAAGCGGAAAAGCCCTTGCCATGGGCGAAACAGAAGGTTTTGTAAAGGTCATTGCTGACAAGAAATACGGCGAAATCCTAGGTGTTCACATTGTAGGAGCAAGTGCAACAGAAATCATTGCAGAAGCAGCAGCTGTAATGAAATTAGAAGGCACACTAGAAGAACTAGTAAACACCATCCACGCTCATCCAACCATTGCAGAAACCATTATGGAAGCTGCACATTGTGCACTAGGAGAGCCAATACATTTGCCCAAGAGATAAGAATGACCCACAAAAAACGGAGGAAGAATTCCTCCGTTTTTTGTTTGGTGATTTTTAGAATAGTCTTGTGATTGCTTTAAATATTATAAAATAAAGGTAAGCAAAAGTTGTTTTTTATTCCATATTCTGTGATATTATGTAAACAGAAGGAATTTAAGCAAATAATATGTCAGAGTATCATTACATCCTGAATTTATGGGGAGGGATGAACGTTTTGTTTCAAATTGCAATATGTGACGACGAGCAAATGATTTGTTTACAAATTGAAAAGATCATCTTAACTTATTTTAAGACCACTAACGAAAAAGTAGAAGTTCAAGTCTTTTATTCAGGAGAAAAATTATGTGAGTTCATTGAAAAGGAACATAGTTTTGATCTAATCTTTTTAGATATTGAATTAGAACGGATAAATGGTATAGAGGTGGGTATGAAAATCCGAGAAGAAATGGATAATCAAACCATACAAATTATATACATATCAGGAAAAGATTGCTACGATAGAGAGCTATTTGAAGTAAGACCCATGCATTTTTTGCCCAAACCCCTAGATGAGGGCAAGATTATAAAAGATGTTTTGCTTGCAATGAAATTAAATGAAAAATCAGGCGGTATATTTACTTACAAAAAAGGTCAGGAGACTTACAAGATACCCATAAAGAATATCCTTTATTTTGAAAGCATAGGTAGACAAGTGAAAATAGTTACTACTGATGGGGAAGAATTATTTTATGGTAAGCTTCGGGACGTGCTAACAGAAGTCTCAACATACCGATTTATGCATATTCATAAATCTTATATCGTAAGCTACGCTCATGTTATTACATTTAGATACGAATCCGTTATAATGTCGAATTTGATGCAACTCCCGATAAGTCAACCAAGGAGAAAAGCAATAAGAGAATTACAAGTTATTTATGAAAAATTTGAGTGAAATTTATGCAGAGACTATGTAGGATAGCAGTTTTAAGAGTCTAAAAAAGGATGTTAAGAAATGCATATAAGCTTATATAATCTGGTATACATTATCACTAATATCTTTGGAGCATATATTATTTACAAATTTATGAGTGTTTTTTTTAATAGAAAAGAAGTTAACAGAAAGATAGAGTTATTATCATATCTTGGATATTTTATAATGATAACAATTGTATATTTATTTATTAAAATACCTGTGGTTATGATGATATGCAATATAAGTGCTTTTATTGGATTGTCTCTTAATTACAAAGCGAATATAAAAAAAAGGATTTTGGCTGTTACTTATATATACTTGATTTCCATGTGTGTTGAAATAATTGTAATAATACTTTTGTCAGGGATGCGTTTCACAATTTTCTCGGAAAATGAATATTCAATTTCTTATAGCCTAATAGTTCTAAAAGTGGTTACATATATAGTTGTTTTAGTTTTAGGAAAATTTGTAAATGTTAAGCATAGTGAAAGTGTTCCGATGTCATATTGGGTATGTATAATATTAATGCCTGTATCATCTCTATATATAATTTTAATTTTATTTCAAACACAAGATATCATGTTACTACAAGTGATAGTAGGTATCATTTTCATGTTATTAATTAATTTTGCAACATTCTATTTATTTGATAGAACTTCGGAGACTTTATCAAACAAAATGGAAGCAGCATTACTCACCAAGCAAAATGAATATTACAATGAACAATTCAATCTTATGAGAAATTCCTTGAAATCAACACGACAAATAAAGCATGACTTAATAAATCATCTCACAGTAATATATTCGCTAGTCCATGATAATGAAATAGAGCATTCACTTGACCATATATCTAAAATGCTATACACAATTGGTGAAAAAAAGGAACATGCACATTCAGGAAACATAATTGTAGACAGTATTCTAAATTTTAAACTTCAAGAAGTAGAACAAAAAAATATAAAAATTGCACTTGATCTTAATGTACCAGAAGAAATGGATATTCCCTCTTTTGATATGACAATCATATTAGGAAATTTACTTGATAATGCAGTGTCGGCTGTCTGCAAGTTAACGGAAGAAAGATATATCAATATTATCATAAAATATGATAGGGGGCGGTTTATATTAAATATCGATAATCCGTTTGAAGGGAAAATAGCTAAGGAGAACAATACGTTCCTGACAACAAAGGAGGATAAAGCGAATCATGGAATTGGTCTACAAAGCATCAAAACTGTTTTAGCAAAATATAATGGGACTATAGATATTTCACATAACGAGAAAGTATTTTCTGTAACACTATTCATGTATATCGAATTATCTGAGAGCAATGGCTGTTAAAATAGCCTGCTCTTTTTTTAATGAAGCAAAACTCTTTTAAAGATTTTAAAAGAAAAACCTTAATTCACTACAAAAACATATATGAATTTTGACAAGTCTCCGCATAAGTTGAATTTTTATAGTAGGATAAGATTACCAAATAAAATAAAGAGCGGTAGGGAACGCATATGAAAAGAATCGCAATGAAGTTTAGTGGAATGATCGCAAGTTTAGCGCTGACGGTCACGATTATGAATGTAAATTCAGCGTGTATATTTCTTGTACATCAACCAAAGCTACCAGAAGGTGCCCAAAAGCTCCGCAAATTTTAATGAGAATGAATGTATTCGAGAAAATTACAGATTCATTTATTCAGAACGGAGTAATACCCTCTGAGGATAAAGACTTATACACCTATGGACTGGAACAAGGAACATTGATGGTGCTTAAT
>NZ_CALNCS010000186.1 GCF_937875145.1 Alkalibaculum bacchi
TTTTTGGCTATATCTTAAACAGAAAAAATATCCCTGGAAAAAACATTTGGGAGACAATACTTATACTTCCTATGATTTTACCGCCATCGGTAACAGGCTATCTTCTCCTAATTGCTTTTGGAAAAAGAGGAATAATAGGCGCTTTTTTAATGGAACACTTTGGGATACAAATTGTTTTTACCTGGTTCGGCGCAGTCATTTCAGCCTGTATCGTTTCCCTTCCACTTATGTACCAAAATGCAAAGTCTGCATTTATAAGCATTGATCCTATTTACGAAAAAGCAGCCGAAACCTTGGGTAGTAGCGAATGGAAAATCTTTAGGACAGTTACATTTCCTTTGGCGTGGCCAGGCATTATCAGCGGTGTAATTCTATCTTTTGCCCGAGCCATAGGCGAATTTGGTGCTACCCTCATGATTGCAGGAAATATACCTGGTAAGACCCAAACCATGCCAACAGCTATTTACTTTGCTGTAGAATCAGGAAATACAGATATGGCAAATTCTTTAGTACTAATCATGGTAATATTTAGTTTTAGCGTAATCTTTGTACTAAATATGTGGTTAAAGAGAAAAAATTATATTGGAAAACAAGGATGATGCACAGATGAATACATATTTTAAAATCAAAAGCAAATTAGATTACTTTAGTATGGATATGGAGTACGAATTTGAAAGTGGCGTCCTTGTCGTTCAAGGAGAGTCTGGTGCAGGGAAAACCACCCTTCTCAATTTTATCTCTGGACTAAAAAATCCAGAGGTCGGAAAAATTGCATTTGGCGAACAGATTGTATTTGATCACATAGACAAAATCAATATCCCTACAAGACACCGAAACATAGGCTATGTCTTTCAAAATTATGCATTGTTTCCCAATATGACAGTAGCAGAAAATATTACATATGGTATTAAAAATATGATTGATTTTAAAGACAAAGCTAAAAGAGAAAAGTTGCTCTCTTACTGTGAATCCGTCATGAACACGTTCCATATTGATCACTTAAAGAAGAAATATCCTAGAAATATTTCTGGTGGAGAAAAACAGAGAGTAGCACTGTCTAGAGCCATTGTAACTAGACCTAAACTCTTACTACTAGATGAACCCTTTTCTGCTCTCGATGAAAAGACAAAAAAAATTGTGTACAAAGAATTTGAGCAATTTAAACAGAACTTTCATATTCCCACTATCTTGATTACCCATAGTTCTTTAGAATGTGAAATGTTTGCAGATCAAAAAATCGTCTTAGAAAATGGCAAGAGGGTTAATTAAAAAAAAGCGCCTGCAGCGCGTTAGTCGCTAGTCATTAGTCTTTAGTCATTAGCATTGCGGTATTCCTTTTGGGTCTAGATCTTTCGCTTACACTCAAGATGACTGGGTAGGAGTTAGAGTCAAAAGTAGGACTTTCCGAATTAAATATAAAAGGCTCTCTATTTATAAGTGGATTTTCATAAATAGAGGGCCTTTTCGTATTATTGATTATTTTCCACTTTGTATAACTGAACCTTCTCTATTATCAAGTCAGCAACCTTTTGTATCTCCCCTACATTGTTTATTTCTATATCACAATACCCTTTATATAGATGAATTCTTTCATTATATAATGAATATACTGCTTCTACTCCTTTTGATAGAAGAGGTCGCGTTCTTACATCAATATCACCCACAATATCATCTACAGGCCTGTTTATAAATACAATAACAGAATTCTTTTTAAGATTTGTGATGTTTTCTTTTCTTTTTACAATGCCCCCACCAGTTGCAATAATATGACAATTCAATTCGCCCAATAAAATAGAATATTTGCTTTCCACATCTCTAAAGAAGGCTTCACTTATGTCAAACATCTCTTTTATGGTTTTTTCCTCATGGGATTCTATATAATCATCCATATCAATTACAGGTTTATTTAGCCTTTTAGCCATGATTTTACTTAAAGTGCTCTTTCCACAACCAGGCATGCCGATTAATACTATATTCTTGTTCATAGATATTCCTGCTTTAAAAACGCTAATATCTTTATTATTGTTTCATCTGATATCTCTACTTCATTCCATATTTCCTGTGATTTTATTGCTTGAGCAACTAACATATATAAACCATTTACACTTTTAAGACCAGCTTCTCTTGATTGCCTTATAAATACGGTCTCTGAAGGATTATAAATTAAATCTACAGCTTGTGAAAATCCCATTAAATACTTCTTATCTATAGGGGTAGCTTCTATATTAGGGAACATACCCACAGGGGTAGCGTTGATGATGGTTGAACAATTTTCAATTTTCTCAAAATCATTATAAGAAACGATTTCGTCCTCAGGAAATTTTTGTTTCGCAGTAGCCATATCTCTTGTAACAAATATTATTTGTTTGATTTCATTGTCTTTAAGGTACTCGGCAACTGCTTTTGATGCACCGCCAGTACCCAGTATTACAGCATTTTCTCCTGATATTTTTATATTTGCATTTTCTAGCATCATGCCAAATCCATAATAATCTGTATTGTAGCCTGTTGCCATTTTATCTCTACCTATGGCAACTACATTTATGGCTCCAATTTTTTCAGCTTCAGGGCTAAGTTTATCTAAATACTTGATAATGTCTGTCTTATAAGGTATGGTTACATTTATTCCATTATAGCCAAGAGCTTTTAATCCTGGAATTACATCTTTAAGATTTTCGTTATTAACCTGAAAAGTACCGTAATGACCGTTAATATTTATTTCTTCCATAATTTTGCTATTTATAATAGGAGAATATGTATGACCTAATTTTTCACCGATTAAACCAAATAATTTTTCCATTTCGTCCCCCTTATTCTCTTCTATGACCCCTTAAAACTCCATCTATATGTTTTTTATATACTCTTTTTGCATTTCTTTTGAGGCGTCCATTATTTGAATATATATTTTTTCTATGCTTTCAGCGTATTTTTCATTTTTTAAATAACCAATGCATTTTTCTATAACTTGTCTTTCCCTATCACTATCCAAAACATCCATATTATCTTGAATTTTATATTTTGCCACATCTAATGCAATGGTAAGCCTTTTCTCAAGTAAAGATGTAATCTCTTTATCTATTTTATCTATTTCTTCTCTCGTCTTTGATAAATCTAATTTTTCCATACCTCACCTTCCCTTTCCAATATATTATCTAATAGAACCAGTGCTGCAGCTGCTTCGATAACAGGAAGAGCCCTTGGAACAATGCAAGGATCATGACGGCCTTCTATTTTAAGCTTAGTGTTTTTCATATCCAATATATTGACGGTATCTTGTTGTAGTGATATAGATGGCGTCGGTTTTATGGCTGTTCTAAAGACAATTGGCATGGAGTTTGATATACCTCCAAGGATGCCACCATTGCTATTTTGGGTACATATTATTTTCCCATTTTCTAAAGTGTATGGGTCATTTGTTTCCGAACCTTTGCACATTGCGATATCGAATCCTTCACCAAACTCTATCCCTTTTATTGCAGGAATGGAGAATACTATTTGGGCAATTTGACTTTCTAGAGAATGAAAAAACGGCTGACCTAACCCTGCTGGAACATTTATAATATATGTTTCAACGACTCCCCCTACAGAATCCCCACTGTTTTTCGCATATATAATCTCGTCTTCCATGGCATTGGAAATATCCTCTGAAAGCGTTGGAAATGCCATCGCTTTTAACTTTTTCAGCAATGTTTCATTTATATTGGAGTAATCGATTCTCACATCACTTGTTTTATGAATGCTCTTAATGCGACTTCCAATGACAATATTTTTTTCTTGAAGCATTTGCATAGCTATTGCTCCAGCAAACATAAGAGGGGCTGTAATCCTCCCTGAAAAGTGTCCCCCTCCTCTGTAATCGTTAAAGCCAAGATATTTTACTTTTGCAGGGTAATCGCTATGGGAAGGTCTTAAAGTATCTTTTAGTATAGAATAATCTTTTGATCTTATATTATTATTATAAATAACTCCGCAAAGTGGAGCTCCTGTTGTTTTTCCTTCGAATATACCGCTTAATATTTTGACTTCATCATCTTCTTTTCGTGGCGTTGCAAGGGAGCTGTTTCCAGGAGCACGCCTTGCCATCTGCTGTCTTATATAATTCATATCTAGCTCTATTCCAGCTGGAAGGGAGTCTATAACGACGCCAATCCCCTCCCCGTGGGATTCACCAAACAAACTCAGTTTAATTCTATTACCCCATGTGGAGCCCATAGATCTTCCCCCCTAACTTTACGTAATCCTCCCAAAATCCTGGATAGGATTTTTTTACGGATGCATATTCTTCTAATTCTATAGGATCGATGCATTTTGTAGCTGCTATTGCTAGTGCCATTGCAATTCTATGATCGTTCCAGCTATTTACTATTGCACCGCCCTTTAATGTTTCTTTCCCCTTAATCACAAGTCCATCTTCTAATTCTTTGACAGTTGCACCAATTTTATTCATTTCCGTTGAAATGGCCTTTAATCGATCGGATTCTTTTATTCGAAGTCTCTGCCCATTTATTATTTTTGTCGTGACATTTGGCTTCAGTGCTCCAAGGACTGTCAGGATAGGTACTAAATCAGGTATTTGGGATACATCTATCACTATTTCCTTTTCTAAGGAACCTTCTTCACTTTCGTTTGGCTTTTTATCTACAGCATCGTATCTTTCTATAATAGATAGAATTTCTTTGTCTCCTTGAAGGGAGTTTTCATGTAGTCCCATACATTCGACGTCATTTCCTATACTTTTTCCTACCAGAAAAAAGGCTGCTTGGGAATAGTCGCTTTCTATACGGTAGTCTTGTGGTGTATACTTTAATCCACCTTTTACTACAAATCTCTTATAGCCTTCATTTTCAATTCTCATACCATACTTTTTCATCATATCTATAGTCAAATCGATATATCCTACGGATTCCGTATTATCTACTATATTGATGATGGAATCCTCTTCTAATAAAGAAAGTGAAAACAAAAGCCCTGTAACAAACTGGGAACTTACACTACCAGATATATTGTACGGACCTGACATTAGTTTTCCTTTAACTGTAAGTGGCAAAACGCCTTTTGCAGTCGTATATTCAATATTTTGTTCCTGAAATATTTTATAATAAACGTCTAATGGTCTTTCCCCTAATCTCTTTGTTCCTATAAATGTGCACTCATCACTCAGCATCATAGCTATAGGAATAATAAATCTCAGTGTCGAACCTGATTCTTTGCAGTCAATAACTGCCTTTGAAACTTTCTTTTTTTCTTTTTTTATTTTTACTTTGTATGTTTTATTATCGTTTTCGACTATCTCGATATTTGCGCCAAGTTGTCTCATGGCTTCTATCGTCACCATTATATCCTCCGAAAGGATAAGATTATCTACTATACTCTCCCCATCAGCTAAGCAAGCACATATAATTGCCCTATGACTCAAACTTTTTGATGGAGGCACTACTACTGTTCCATTTAATCTCGTTGGTAATATAGTAATTTTATCCATGTTTCACCTCAAAAAAATGTACTTATATTTTTTTCTGGTACTTTTTCAATAAAACAATCGCCAATTTTGTTTAATAAAATTAAATTTATATTATCTTTAATATTCTTTTTATCTAATTTTATCGTTTTTCTTATATACTCGTCATCAACATTTTTTATACTATATTCCATATTGAAATTCATTAGGACATCCTTTATCCTTTGTGCTGTTCCTTGTTTTGTATATCCTAACTCTTCACTTTTTCCTGTTATATAATACATGCCTACACCTACAGCTTGACCGTGAGAATATTGATAATTAAAATAATTTTCAATTGCATGTGCTAAAGTATGCCCAAAATTCAAAATCATCCTCAGTCCTGTGTCTTTCTCATCAACCTCTACAATAGCTCTTTTTATATTACAGCATGTATAAATGATGTATTCAATATGATCAAACAACTGTTTTCTTGATTTTATTCTTGTTAACTTTTCAAACATTTGAGCATCTTTTATACATGCGTATTTTATCACTTCACCCATACCGTCTTTTATGCAATCATCTGTCAATGAATTTAAAATCGATGGATCAATCAATACTAATTTAGGTTGATAAAAGGTACCTGCCAAGTTTTTTCCTTTTCTCAAGTTTATCGCTGTTTTACCTCCTATACTTGAATCGATCTGTGATAATAGAGTAGTAGGTATTTGAACATAGTCAATACCTCTTAGGTATATAGAAGCTACAAATCCTGCCAAATCTCCGATTACTCCCCCACCAAAAGCTACAATCAAATCACTTCTTTTTATAGACTGCTCTGTAAGCTGATCTAATACTTCACTTAGTGTTTTAATGCTTTTACTCTCTTCTCCTGGTTTTACGACTATAAAATGAATACGTGAACCATACTTTTCTAAGGACTCTTTCAATTTGCTACCATATAATTTAAATACATTTTCATCTGTAATCACGGCAATATTTTTATTGTCGTTTACTAATTCTAGGTATTCTCCTGCTTTTGACAATATATTATTATCTATAATGATATCATATCTATTTTCTTTAGGATTAACTTGTATCTTTTTCATATTGATAGCCCTTTCCTCTTTGCAGTACTTTTTTCAAAATATGATTGCACAATATCTTTGTTATCATTATCTATAATATGATAGACTTTATTTAAATCATCTATAAACTCGGCTAGTGCTCTTAGCAATTTATCTTTATTTTCAAATATTAATTGGCTCCACAATTCTGCATTTATCTGCGCAACTCTTGTTGCATCCTTAAAACTTCCTCCCATGCAATCTAATCCTTGTTCAAATTTATCGCTATTTACAAGTGCACATGCTATTAAATGAGGAAGCTGGCTTGTAAAAGCTATCATCTCATCATGTTTTTCAGGAGACATAATAGACACTTCCTTAAATCCAATTCTATAAAATAATTTCTTTAGTATTTCAATTTGTCTCCCTGGATTATGATTACAAGTTAAAATGTATGAAGCGCCTTCAAAGATACTGCTATCAGAAAATTCATATCCTATACATTCTTTACCTGCCATAGGATGCCCACCAACAAAATAGATATCTTCTCTTATAAACTCATTAATTTGTCGAGAAATCTTATCTTTTATACCTGAGGTATCTGTGATAATACAGTTTTTTTTCATCTTGTGCATATTGTCTTTTATGAAATTTATATTAGTATTCGGATATGCACAGAGAATAACCATATCTGAATGATTAAGAGGGTAAGTTGGATTTATAAAACCTTCGTCTATTATCCTTTCTTGTTTTGATTGCTTTATAATACTTTCATTTACCTCAATTGCCCACAAGTTTTTCACATTTATATGCTTTCTTATGGCTTTTGCCATAGATCCCCCTATAAGACCTAAGCCTACAACAGTTATGTTCAAATTTTCAAATTCTAATCCCAACTTAGAATCACCCCCTTTATATTAAATATATTAAGCCCTATAACTCCCTAGTATCTTGAAGTATGGAAGTTCCTTTTCTAATTGGGAGAGTATAGCCTTCATATTGTGTTCTAATATATTTCCCTCGAAATCAACATAAAACAGATATCTAAAAGGACTTTCTAAATCTGGCCGTGAACATATGGATGTCAAGCTTATATTGTAATAAGAAAATATGGACAGTACACCATCTAAACTCCCTACAATATGTGGTACTGAGAAAACAAGGCTTATTCTATTGTGATTTCTTTCTTGTACTAGCATTCTGGATACCCCACAAAAACGGGTATAGTTTTCACTTTTATTGATTTTTGCATTTAATATCTTAAGACCATAATTTTCTGCAGCCTCTTTAGAACAGATACAAGCTATTGATTTATCATTCATTTCAGCCACTCTTTTCGCCGCAACAGCAGTATTTGTATCATTTATTACTATAAATCTATTTTCTTTTATATATTCATAGCATTGTGCCAATGCTTGTGGATGAGAATACACCTGTTTTATATCTTGTATCTGCGTACTTTGAACACCAGCTATACAATGACTTATTTTTTTTATATAACTATAATTGATATACAAATCGTATTTTACCAAGAGATCATATATCTCATTGATATATCCTGCCGTCGAATTTTCTATAGGTAGTACTCCTATATCTGCTTTATTATTATATACATTAGAGAATACTTGCTCGAATAAGTCTGTATATATTATTTCTTTATTTGGAAATAATGCTTTTGTTGCACTTTCTGTATATGAGAAAGGCAATCCTTGATAACATATCTTTTGTATTTTCTTATTGCTTTTTATTTCATTATCATCTGATAATTTAATATGTTGTCTGTATAAGTATCTTTTGTCTATTAACTGTATACTTTTAGCTAAGTGCCTATATTCATGTGCATATTTTTCATCACAATCTATATCTTTGCCTATAGTAGAAAAATTTTCTTTATTATTAATTTTAAGTTTTGAAATTTCATCAACTAAAGAAATTCTTTTTAAAAAAGCTCCTTTAATGTCTTCATTGCATTTCAAAATCTCTTCCTTTAATTTTTCATATTCGCACATATAACCACCTACCCTTTATTCTAAATTTCCCTGTCTACAGCATTTGCAATAAGTCTTAACTTTTCCATAGTCCTTTTAAATGATTTATATGTCAAAGACTGTGCTCCATCACATAGTGCATTTTTAGGATCATTATGAACTTCTATAATTAGTCCATCTGCTCCTGCTGCTATAGCTGCCATGGATAATGGCTCTACCATCCAATGTAAACCTGCTGCATGGCTCGGATCGACAATGACTGGCAAATGACTTAACTTTTTAAGTGCAGGTATAGCACTTATATCAAGAGTATTTCTTGTATAATTCTCGGATGTACGTATCCCTCTTTCACAAAGTATAACTTCTTCATTACCGCCACTCATTACATATTCTGCAGACATAAGGAGCTCTTCATAGGTATTTGCAAATCCTCTTTTGATAAGAACAGGTTTATTTGTCTTTCCTAATTCCTTTAAAATTTCAAAGTTTTGCATATTTCTCGCACCTACTTGAAATATATCAACCATATCCATGAACATTTCTATGTGCGCAGGATTGGTAATTTCAGATATAATTGGCATTTGTGTTTGGGTTTTGGCTTTATTTAAAAGTTCTAATCCATCTGCTTTCAGACCTTGAAAAGCATATGGCGATGTTCTTGGTTTCCAAGCTCCCCCCCTTAATATTTGAGCACCTTGTTCTTTAACATATTTTGCTATTCCTACTATTTGCTCCTCACTTTCTACGGAGCAAGGGCCAGCCATTATTACCAACTTTTTACCACCTATTTCAACCCCGTTTACATTGACAACAGTATCCTGTGGATGCATTTTTCGATTTGATTTTTTGTATGGTTCTTGAACTTTCATAATTTTTTCTACATTTTCATTAAAATAAAGCGAACCGATATCTAACGAAGATGTATCTCCCACAAGACCTAAAATTGTTGTACTTTCCCCAACTATTGGATTCACTTTTACATCAAATTTTTCTAACATATTTGTAATCTTCGCAACCTCTTCCATTGACGTCCCATTTTTTAATACGATAATCATTCCTTTACCACCTTTCAATTTTAAATACAAAAAAACCTTCCATCCCTATATTTTTATATACAGGGACGAAAGGTAAATATACTCTTCCGCGGTACCACCCAAATTTAGCTATTGCTACACTTTTCGAATACGAGATTATACATCTGATATTCTATCCTTATAACGCAGGAATACGACACAGCCTACTATATTCAGCCTGTAGCTCAAAAAGGAACTTCGAAATGATTCTTCTAATGTTTGCTTCCAGTCAATGGCAAACTTTCCCTGGTAGATTCCTCAAAACTACTTTCTTTTATCATCGCTTTTTCATTAAATTATATCTATTCTATTCTCATAGATCTCTTTTGTCAACTCTTTTGTGATTAAATTTCACGGTGACCGCCAAATATCTGCAAGCAATCACTTGCTCGTTACTTCGCAATAATACAAGTCAGGAGACTTACGCCTCCTGATTTGGTTCTATGTGTGCCCAGCATGAGCGCAATCTTATGGGTTAAAATCCCTAGTCTGCCCTAGTAGTGGGAAAGACATAGCCAATGGCAGGGGTGTCGTGAGCGATTGCGAATCTGAAGGAAGGCTGAAATAATCAGCTACCTCCTACTCGATATCCCTATTGTTTTCTATTACTACTTTATACCTTTGATAAATCATTAAAGAAAGAATCATAAAGATAATCGCTACAAACAAATCGAATAGCATGATCATATTTAATCCATATTGAATCAACTGACCCGTCATAAGGGGGATGCTAAATGTAGCCACACCTGTTAAAGCATAATATAATCCAGTACATCGCCCTTTGCATTCTGGAAAAAACTGAGTCATAATGGTCAGCACTAACTGCATGACCCCACCTTCACATGCAATACCGATTAGCATTGCAAAAAGGGCACACATGACTGGTGTGGGAAATAATAGCAAGAGTATAACTGCCATTACCGATACTACAGAATACATTAATGCAATACTAGAATCGTTTCGAAAACGATTTTGTAATTTATAGGTTAGCGGTACACAAAGGATAGCTCCTGCTCCATACAAACTCATGATAATTCTCGAACTGGCAATACTTACTCCTGATATATCTGCTGCATAGGGTGCTAGCCAAGTGACGACAATATAAGAAGTTGCTTGACAAAAATAGGCATATAATAAAAATATTATCCAGTCAGATTTCTTTGCTTTTCCTTTAAGCACGCCGATTTTCGCCTCAGAAGATGATTCTTCTGCATCTAGTATTTGATCAGGTATTTGGGTGGGAAATTTTCTTGACTTCATATAAAAGCCATTTAAAGCAATCAATACTGCTGGAATGATAAATGAATAACCTAACCACTGACCTTGGAATACCAATAGAGCCAATAATAAGGGAAAAAGAAATTGCCCCCAAGATACTGCAAATCCCACGAGCATTGTTGCAAATCCAGGTCTTTCTGGAAATCCTTCAATTAAAGCAGGATAAGTTCCCGTATCTAAAAATGCATTGGCTATACCTCCAAGGAGCGTAAAACCAAAAGCAATTCCAGGCGTAGGACTATACAAAACACCTAAAAAGAATAAAATATAGCTTACAATACCCAATAGAATAAATGGTTTACGACCAAATTTATCTGATAAAAAGCCAGAAATAATAATCGACAAAATTTTCCCCAATCCTAAAGCTGAGATGACCCAAAGCACTGTAGATGTTTCGACTCCCCATTTATCAGCTAAAAATTCCGTGTTCTGTACTAAAATAATAGATGCGGCACCAAGAACGATATAATTTACGTATAATCCAATTCCTGTAGATAAATATTTATTTTTCACATTTTTCTACCCCTTCACTATCAATATTAAAAAATTTGTGATTACAATTTGTTCGGCAATAAATTAACAACCTTTGTCATGTTTTTATCATAACTTTATATCGATTTAATATCCAATAGATTTATACCGTAACTTTAATAGATAAATTTTATAATTATTCTACTATCTATTCAAGGATTTCATGCTCGTCCAAGAGATGTAAATATTCCTATCAAAGATATTATAAGGTTTAAGTTCACGAAAATAACTCTGTCATATTATGACAGAGTTATTTTTACAGAATTCTAACTTATGCTTATGCTTCCTGTCTCTTTAATACACTAACACCAAAAATCTTTTTGTATTGAGTTGCTAAGTAAGCCATCATTACTGTAGCTACTAAAGCTGCAATTAATAGTAATATCATCATTGTGTAAATAGCAGCTTGTTCCCCTATTGATTTAGTCATAGAAGATACGATAAATGGTAGGAAACAGCTTGCAAGTCCCATAAAAGTATAATAAATACCTGTGTTTTTACCTTTAGGTCCAGGACAAAGTAGTTGACGAACACTTAAACCAGTTTGAAGAGCTCCACCTGCTGCAAAGAATCCAAGTAATGCGATAGCTATATAAATAACCGCAACATTCTTTACAAGTAATACAATTGCCAATGCAACAGCTGTAAAAATAGAGTCAATCAATACTACTTTTAGTGGATTCCATTTTAATTTACCCATCATTATTGCCCAAAATACAACAGCGATAATAGAACCTACTGTATATATAGATGTCATGCCAGCTGCTTGAATCTCAGTTAATCCAGCATTGCTCATTCCAAATGCTTTTGTGTACTGCTGTGCTCCGTACATAATAAACATACATAAGAATGCATAGAATACTGTAAAGAAATTTACTAATTTGTTTGGTTTTACATGCATTCTAGCTTTTATTGCATCAATTTCAGCTTGCGCAGCATTTACACGCTCCCCACTTTCTGTCTTAACTACTTCTTTCATTTGATCGTCATAAACAAATGGTGCAATCATAGCAAGCACAGTACATATTATTGAGAATATAAGTGGAATCCAGATATTAATATGCCAGTTTCCTGCGTTTGCAAAATGTACTACCATAAGTGGATAGATAATACCAGATACAGATACAAATGCTTTAATACCAATTAACGCAGAACCTGCAAACTTTGGGGCTGCTTCTTGCGCTGCTGGGTAAAGAGCTGCATCCCAGAATCCTGAGGTGGCAACACCTGCTAAGAATGAACAAACGACGGCGATCATAAAACTCTTTGAAAACAATAATCCTGCAAAACAGATGATGTAAAGAATACCACCTGCTACGGCCATCTTTTTACGTCCTACTTTATCGGATACCATTCCGCCTGCCCACACGGTTAAAAACTTACCAAAACCTGTTGCAGTGATTGCAAGGGACACAGCTTGAGCGCCTGCAACTGGATCAGTATAGCCCCATTGTGTAAAGAAGTTGACTTGGTTTTGAGACAAAATAATTGCCTGTATTCCATGTGTAAAATAACACATATACACTGTTACTAGTGACCAGATATACTTCTTATCTTTCATTAAGTTTTCCTCCCTTTTTTGTTCCATCTTACTATGGACTATCTTTGATTTTCTGCTTGAAATTTTGCAAATTCATCTAGTGGCATTTTCTTGCCTACAAATATTTCATAGTTTGCAGCACCTTGGCATAATAACATTCCTTTTCCACCAATGATTTTGCAACCTGCTTCTTCTGCTTCTATAAGCATTCTTGTTTTTTCTGGATCGTACACTGTATCAGCAACAACTAAATCTTTGCGGAATAATGATTTGTCAAGTAATGTTTTGTCATTATTTGGTTTCATTCCTACAGTAGTCGCATTAATTACGATATCACAATTGTTGATTGCCTCTTCTAATTTTACTTTATCTAGAATGTCTTCTACAGTAACTAAACATTCAGGGCATTTATTCGCTAATTTTGATTTTGTTTCTTCAGCTCTTTCAAAGAAGTTGTCTTTCAGATTGAAGATTCTAACTTCTTTAGCACCTTCTATAGCCAATTGAACTTGTACAGCTGTAGCAGCTCCACCTGCTCCAAGTACTACTGTTTTCTTTCCTTCTACGTCAAATCCATTTGCTCTAAGGTTTTCAGTAAATCCGATTCCATCTGTTACATGTCCAGTAATAACTCCATTTTCATTTACGAATGCATTACATGCACCTACAATTTCAGCTGCTGGTGATAATTTATCCACTAGTTCTGCAGCTATGTTTTTAACTGGCATTGTAAAATTTCCAGCCTTAATATCAAGTTCTCTGATGGACTCGAATACTTTTGGCATTTGATCTACATTCACATCAAAAGCCATGTATGCATAATCTAAATCATCATGTTGAAAGCTAAAATTATACATAGCAGGTGAGCCTGAATGCCCTACAGGTGTTCCGAATAGTGCCATTAATTTAGTACGTCCTGAAATTCTCTTTTCCATTTTTAGTCCCCTTTTTCTTTTGAATACAATAATTAACCTATATTTGAACTGCTATATCAAAAGCTTCTCTTGTTGCATCTAATGCTCTACGCGCTTTTATTGCATCTCCTACAACATGAACTTCTTTTCCTAAGCCTTCTAATTGCTCTGCAAAAGGATTGTAGTTTCTAAAGCCCATTGATAATACGACAGAATCATATCCTCTTTCTTCATGTCTTATTCCATCTGGTGATTCGTATTCTACACCATCGTCGAAGAATTTAACTACTTTTGCACTTGTAATGTCACCGATATTGTATTCTTCAAAATCCTTCATTAGATAAAGTCGATGTTCTGGTATCACATCAGCTCCTACTGTATCTCTAAATTCGATAACATTTACTTCATGACCGCGCTCTCCTAAGAATGCTGCTGTTTCGCATCCTACCATACCTCCGCCGACAACTAATACTTTTTTACCTGCAACTCGATTTCCTTCAAGGACGTCACTACCATGGATGATAGCTGGATTGTCTATTCCTTCAATAGGTAGAATAAGTGTCTTAGAACCTGAAGCCACGATGACTACATCTGGATTTTCTGCTTTTATAAATTCAATATCTACTTCTTTATTCATGATAATTCTAACGCCTGATTTTTCACATTTTACAATGTAGCTTCTAATCATGTTGGTGATATCGCCTTTTCCTGGAGGATATGCAGCAAGACTCATGTTACCCCCTAATTTGCCATTTGCTTCATATAAAGTAACTTCATGACCTCTTTCAGCCGCAGTAGAAGCTGCGTACATACCAGCTACGCCGCCACCAATGACCATAACCTTCTTGGATTGTTCTGCTTTTGTAACTTCTTGTGATTCAAATCCTAATACTGGATTAGTTAAGCAACGTATTGGTTGTCCTTTAAACATATTTGCTACACAACCTTGAAGGCATGCAATACAAGGAATCATATCTTCTAACTTGCCTTCCATAGCTTTTTCGGGCATATGTGGATCAGCAAGAGATTGACGTCCGAATGCTACTAAGTCTGTACGACCTTGTTTTACTAATAATTCAGCATATTGTGGCTCTGTATAACGGCCAACAGTTATAACAGGGATAGAAACTGCTCTTTTAATTTCTGTTACAAGTTCTGCTGAGAATCCTGCATGAACTACTGTAGGCGCCCACATATATTCGTCTTTTAGATGAACAGCTCTTGAAACGTGTAAGCATTCTACTCCACATTCTTCTAAGTATGAGGCTACTGCTGCCATATCATGAACATCGTTTCCACCTGGTACATCGTCAGAAGCATTAATCCTCGCGATAATAGCAACTTTGCCGCCTACTCTTTTCTTTACTTCTTCTACGATTAAACGTGGAAATCTCATTCTGTTTTCAAAACTTCCGCCAAATTCATCTGTACGCTTGTTTGTTCTAGCAGAAATGAATGTATTTACAAGGTAACCATGAGCCATATGGATTTCTACTGCGTCTACGCCACCTCTCATCGCTCTCTCTGCAGCATCTCCATATCCTTTAACCATTTCATACACTTCTTCTGTAGTAACTTCTACTGGCATATCTCTTCCGACTTTAGAAGCAATAGCTGTAGCTGCCTTTACTGGTTGACCAGCAAATTCTTCATGCCCTTCTGGACCTGCATTTTGCAATTGAATAGAAACTTTTGCACCTTCTGCATGACATGCATCAGTAATCCTCTTAAGGCTTTCAATTGCATTGTCATTGTATAAACATGGTTTTCTTGGGCCACCTTTTGCTCCATCGTGTACAACTGTTGCTTCTATTGTAATAAGTCCAAATTGACCTTTTGCCCTTTCAGCATAATATGCTGTCGATTGTTCACTCCAAGTACCATCTGTATTGGCAAAATTGTTTCCCATTGGTGGCACTACAAAACGATTTTTTACTGTCATAGGGCCTACTTGAATTGATCTAAACATATTTCCAAATTTCATTATTTACCTCACTTATATGTTATTTTGATTTCATTTTTTCATTGGAATTAATACTAATTATTTTGCTGTAGCTATACCTTGGCTTCCTTCTAACATTTCTCTAACATTTCTGGCCAAGCTTCTTGTAATACTTTAACTGTGTTATCGTATGTATGAGCGGCAGCCTCTTTTAATCCTTTGCTTAAAATACCATCAGATATAACTTCTACCCCAATAACTTTTGGATTAATTCCTGCTTCTTTGATCATTTTTACAAAGCCTACTGTATCTTTTGCACCTGTTCCCGGCGCTAATCTATCATGCATAGATTCGTCTCTTAATATGGATTTTGCATACGGTCTTTCATAAGCATCGTTAATCTGAATAGCGATAACTTTTTCTGCGATTTCTTTTGTAAGAATATCATATGGTTGATCTGCTCTTACCCAGTGCCATGTGTCTAAAATAAGCATTGCATTGTCACAACCAGAAGTTTTTACTACTGCATATCCCTTTTCAAGATTAGGGATTCCACTGTATGGCATTGGTTCTACACCGATAATGTATTTGCCAGCTCTTTGGCATAATTCTTTTAATTTTTGCGCTGTATGCTCAACAGAGTAATTTTCCATTAAACCACAATTTATATGATTTACGCCAAATAAGTCGCACATATGGAAACATAATTGTTCCCTGTATTTTTGTTCGTATGGACGATTATCTTCTGCCCATTGCACTATGTATTCTACTTCTGTAACCTTCATACCGTGTTTCTCTAAGATTGCAAGAATATCATCATCCTTAAGACCTTCATTTAATGCATCTACATAAGTTTCTGCACGTAGTCCTATTCCTTCATAACCTGCTTCTTTTGCTGCTATAACACGTTCTTCAAATTTACATTGGTCTCCTAATGTCCAGGAGCTGATTGTAATTGGATTCATTTTTGACATATTATTCGTCCTTTCTTTTTTAGATTAGAACTTATTATTTGGTTTTTATTGTCTACAATGTAGTTTTATTTGTGATTACATTCACATTATAGAATTTCGTTACCATTTAAACAAATCAAAAGGTTCGGGCTAATCAATAGAATTTTTTTATGAATTGTATTATAATACGAATACTATCTAATAGAGAAAGGAGCAATTATGAACCTATACCATTTAAGATATTTTGTAACTCTAGCTAATTTGGAACATTATACAAAAGCAGCTGAGATCCTCTGTATAACACAGCCTACTTTGACCTATGCCATTTCATCGCTAGAAAATGAACTAGGGGTAAAATTATTTGAAAAAGACGGTAGAAACATAATCTTGACTAAATATGGTACTAGTTTTTTAATAGACATAGAGCGAGTACTCAATATATTAGATTCAAGTATTAATAAATTGCAAATTACAGGGAAAGGCGAAGGTCAGATTGATATTGCAATGCTCCGGACATTAAGCATACATATTGTTCCCGAGTTTGCCCGTGGATTTCTGAATGAGAATCCTCAAAAAAGTATTGAGTTTAAATTTCATAATTCCACTGGCATGACGCCTGATATCATCCAAGGCTTAAAAGATCGAAAGTATGATATTGCCTTTTGCTCCTTCCTAGAAAATGAACCTTCTATTGAATTTATTCCTATTGCAAAACAAAATTTAGTTTTGATTGTTCCAGAAAATCATCCCTTGGCAGAAAAAGATGAAATTACTATTGCTGAAACACTTTGTTACCCTCAGATTATCTTTTCAAAAGCAAGCGGATTAAGACCAATTATAGATGAGCTCTTTGAAGAAGGTGGTGGCAAGCCTATTGTCGCAAATGCCATTGCAGAAGATCAGTCTGTTGCTGGATTAGTAAGTGCAAATTTTGGTATTGCAATTATTCCTGAAATGGAACTTCTTCGCCATTTACCAATTAAAATCATTAATATTTTGCATTCAAGTATTGAACGAGTTTTCTATATGGCTACATTAAAGGATGTATATCAAGCGCCTGTAGTTAAAGCATTTACAGAATATGTCGTAAAAAATGCAGATATATAGGGGAAAGCGCCTATGGCGCTTTAGTGACCAGCCATCAGCCACTAGCAACCAGCATTTAGGACTGGCCTTCCGCGGGTCACAGATCCTTCGCTGCGCTCAAGGATGACTATAGTACGAGGTCCTTCGGCTAAAGCATCAGGTGTAGCTAGTGCTAATATTTTCCTAAAGAACAGATTTATTTACACACCCTTTAACTACTGCTTAAGCAGATGTTTTATTTTATATAGCAAAAAAAGAAGTTACCTTCTCATTAAAAGATAACTTCTTTTTATTTTTTAATATGCACCCATAACTTCTAATAGCTTGATGATGTTTCTTCCTTCTCGAACACCGTCAATGATTCTTCTAACTTTTCGACTATCTCCTATGTTCATGAACCTAATTCCTTTTTCTTCAGCATATTGGCTGATTTTTGGTAGTTGAGAAAGCTCTGAACGCATACCTAGGCATACAAATCCATAGTCAAATTGAATATTTTGTACATTGCCTTCTTGGGTCTCTACTATAAAGGAATCATCATTCACAGATTGCAGCTTAGTGTTTGTTAGTTGTTTTACTTTATAGACCTTTAACATATTATTCATATCGAGTTTTGTATTTGTATCTAAATCTTTGCCTAGCTCGCTCATCATTTCGATACATGATACATCTGCGCCTCTTTCAGCAAAGAATTCTACAACATCAAGGCCTACTGCTCCTCCACCTACGACAACGACCCTTTCACCTTTCATATCCTCTTTATAAAAACCAAGATTGTTCATAAATCCAAATGTTGATTTTACTTTAGAATCTTCTTTATCTACAAAATCCCATAGTCCTTGTATTGGTGGAAGTAAAGGTTTGGAGCCCGTTGCATTGACAATAATATCTGCGTCTAATTTGTCAAGCTCCTCTTTCGTTGCTCTTGTGTTTAATTCTACATTAATATTTTTAAGTTCTTTAATTCTATTTTCTAAGTACTCAGTGAAATAATGAACTTTTTCTTTAGCTGGAATCGTTCCAATCATCCAAGCTAATCCACCTAATCTATCTTTTTCTTCAAATAAAGTTACATTACAACCTACTTCAGCAGCAGTACACGCAGCTTCTAGCCCTGCAGTGCCACCTCCAATAACTACTACATTCATACCTTCTTTAACTGCTTTTTCTTCATACCCTACTTCAGCAATCGTATATGCAACTTCTAAATCCGCCATACTACGCTCTGCAACTGCTACACTCATATCTTTTTTTATTGTTTTTTGTTTATATACGTCTTCATTTAAAAGATCAGGGTTTACTGTACAACGAATTGGTCTTGATTTTGCCAATCGATGGTCAGCGCACCCTATATTACAAGAAATACATCTTCTAAGGAGATGTTCTTCTCCATTAACCACTTTGTTTACCCAAAATGGATCAGCAATAAGCCCCCTACCCATTACTATTAAATCTGCATCACCTT
>NZ_CALNCS010000187.1 GCF_937875145.1 Alkalibaculum bacchi
GCATCCGTTGCCATGATCGCAATACTCTTTTCGTCATAACTGATCAAAACCTTTACAAATTCCGGCTTCCCCAGTTGCACAACTGCAGCTTGCGAAATTGCTACGCCTGTTCTGGAAACTGTCATAGTATTTTTACCAGCAACGAAATTAATTGGCTTAAAACTGCTTAAATCAACCATTAGTTTTCACTTCCTTCCTGAGTAAGTTTAGCACTAGTCCGTAAGAATAACAAATTCATAAACTTTTTTATTTTGTACATATTCATCGTGTATTTATTCTCCACTCATTCTAGAATGATCGAAAAGTGTTGCTAAATCATACAGTGTGATATTTTTAAATTGATATTATATATAATTATCCGATTTCAGTATATTTTATGATGTATGCAGTTTTGGCGACGAATAAGCGACAAACAGAATCAATAAAATGCATCCCTAAAAAACAGGGATGCTATTTTTATATGTATCGAATAAATTTAAGCTTAAACCTCTCACCCATTAATCCAACAAAGTCACAGGCAACAAATATTCATGTTCAAAATGATGACTTGGGTGATTAATCTTGTCAATCAGCAGATCACACAGCAATTTGGCAATTTTTTCGGTAGATTGGCGAACTGTGATCAGGTCTGGAAAGAAATTTTGGATAAAACTACTACCATCAAAGCCAGTGACCAACGGTTGATATCCTAATTTTACAGTCCAGTCTTTTATCCAAAATATTGGCATATCGAATATACCACCAAAAAGCACCATTCCTTAATGGAATGGTGCCTTCAACTTAATTATTGCGTAGCTTCACAACTGCCTTCTGTAACAACTTTTTTTGTACCATTTTTTCAATGATAGTAGTTATTTTGCCGTTACAGCCAAGACTGTGAATATTATTGCCGTGTGTGTTGATGTAATATAACATAACTGCTGCGGTTGCAAGTATTGCAGTTATGACAATCAACGCAAAAGAGCCAATTTTTTCATAAACTTCACAGCTCCTTTTCTAATATTTGTAATCAGTATAGCATTCTAGACACCTTTCGCCAAATTAAAAGCACTATTTTTTTGTATTCGTATATAATAGTATTACAGTTAATATTTATCATAAGCGGTAAAAAAACGTATTTGTTATTTTCTTTTCTAAACTATATATAATTTTTGTAGGATATTTCAAGTCCATCAGTACAACTAATTGCCATCTGCACCTATCTTGCTATTCACATCTTTAGCACCCAAATTAAAGTATTTACCTTTGTTACTTCAATTCTTTTGTCATAAAAATAGGGCACAGCCAATACGGTTGTGTCCTGTTTTTACGAGGGGGAAGTTTTAATATTCAACTATTATTCAATCTCACAGTATTTAACTAATTCAATGCCATGTTCTGCTATTAAGTCTCTTACTTCTTGAGAACATAGCAATTCTACTTCCTTAGGACGAGGAAAAGTCAAAGAAGAAGTATTAAGAATATATTCGTCCAGATATCCTGGGTGACAGATCATAAATGGAATTACATCACTATCTTTGTCTGCAATCTTGATCATCTTCTTAAAGGTTTCCATCGGTTGATAATTTGGTAGCATACTTTCACAAAATGGCATTAATTTTGAATGCTTAAACGGAATTACATCGTTGCCTGAAAAAGGCAAGTAAGCTAAATTATGACGTTTAGCTACAATTTCTAGTCCCTTAACAAAATTAGCACTTTGCACAGCATGACCTTCAAAATAGCTAGGCTTTTCTCCAACTAAATCTAAAAATTTTTGATACTGTGCCTCAATTTCTTGAACTACTTGATCCAACACTACAAAGTCTTTAGAAGCATGACGATAAATTTTAGAGCGTTTAAAACACCCATTATCATCAACTAAACTAGGTATATCTTTAGGATCACTCACAGGTCGACCATTAGAAATATCAGTATGCATCCCTAAAGAAACATCTTCATTTTTCAGTAATTCTAGACCTTGCTCGGTTGAGGGCATGTTGACCATTACCCCAACATTATTATTAATTCCATCATGAACTGTATCATAAATACCGTAGTTAACAGCTCTTGAATATCCTAAATCATCGCCACGAACCAATATCTTCTTCATAACCTACTTACTTCCTTTCATTTCTTCGTTATAAGCCATACCATCTTGAACTTTAAAGAAAGGTAAATAAGCAATCATTGATAACAAGATTAAGAATATTTCCCAAATAGTTCCACTAATACCACACATCAAAAATCCATCGACCAAAACAGGCATCGTAGCACCCATTGCTAATCTAGGTAAAGCTACCCAGCCCATTTTCATTACTAACCAAGTTAGTAATACATTAACTTGTGGTAAAAGGAAAAATGGAACAGCCATTATTGGGTTTAATACTATTGGCATACCAAACATAATAGGCTCATTAATTCCAAATAATGCTGGAGCAATAGCCAATTTACCTAATACCTTAAATCTCTTGCTCTTAGAGAAGAAGAACATATCAATAGCTAAACCAATGGTATTACCAATACCACCTAAAGATAGCAAGTAGAAGAAACCCATTGTTAAAATATTAGTCATAGGTTTTCCTGCTAAATAATTAGCTTGGTTTTGTACACCTGGTTGCATGAATAATAGCATTAACATTGGCATGATAATTTGACCACCATGAATGCCAAAGAACCAGCAAATTGATGCAAATAAAGTTAATAATTCCCAAGTCCAAATACTACCGATAAGTTCTTTAAAGGAGCGGCCAAAAGTCCGTAGAACCATTCAGAGAAAGTCTCATGTGCAACTCCATTAAAAATACCATCAATAATCAAAATAACAATAATGGCCATAACACCTGGTAACAATGAATTAAAAGATTCTGTAACCATTGGTGGTACGCCAGCTGGCATCTTAATTCCCCACTTGTGATCATGAGTAAATTTATATATTGCACCTACAATAAAGCCAACAATTAAAGCTGTAAAAATACCTTTAGCACCTAAGTAATCGAATCCAATAAATTGAGTAGGTGCCTTATTAACTTTAAATGAAGCAATTGGAATCATTAAAAAGAAACACACAATTCCAAATAAACCAGCTTGAATCGCACTTTTTCTAATATCTTCAACTACCATAAAAGCATATGCTGCACCAAAAACAACATAAACAGACATTGCATTAATAGTGAACTGATTAACAGCGTTAAACAATGACCATAGTCCATTGCTTTTAATAAAGGCTTGATAACCGCCTACTTGTAATGAACTTAATAAAGAAAATAGCGCACCTATTATGATAATAGGAATAGTAATTTGAAAGGCCATTGATACTATTTTGAAGAATTTATTATTACTAATCTTCTCAGCCAATGGCGTTAGTAATTTACTAATTTTATTAGTAAGAGCATCCATAATTTTGCCTCCCTGCAACTTTTTATTTCTTACATTTTTAGAATAATTGCATAGCGCTAATTATAAAAGCCCTTTCAAGCATTCTGAAAACTTGATACTATGATAGTATCAAAACAAAGGAGACAATTATGGATTTATTTGATTTTTCTTCACTATCTAACACTGAGTTACTGGTTTATGATTACATTAAGCAAAATATTGAACATGCTTCAGACTTTACTCTAAGAGGCGTCGCATCAGGCGCTCATGTTTCTACTGCCACTGTATTACGTT
>NZ_CALNCS010000188.1 GCF_937875145.1 Alkalibaculum bacchi
GTCATGGTTAGGGATATACTCTCTACGTCAAAAGTACCACCACCTAAGTCAAATACCATGATTTTCTGATTGCCTGCTTTATCTAATCCATAAGCTAACGCTGCAGCAGTTGGCTCGTTTATAATTCTTAAAACTTCTAAACCTGCAATTTTACCTGCGTCTTTAGTTGCTTGTCTTTGGCTATCACTAAAGTATGCAGGAACAGTAATAACTGCTTTGGTTACTGTTTCACCTAAGTATGCTTCTGCATCTGATTTTAATTTTTGTAGAACCATAGCAGATATTTGTTGTGGTGTATACTGAGTAGCATCAATATTTACTTTATAATCTGTACCCATATGTCTCTTTATAGATGCGATAGTCTTTTCAGGATTCGTAACAGCTTGTCTTTTTGCTACTTGACCGATTAATCTTTCACCGTCTTTAGAGAAAGCAACCACTGAAGGTGTGGTACGATCTCCCTCTGCATTGGCAATTACTACTGGTTCTCCACCTTCTAATACTGCAACACATGAGTTTGTTGTTCCTAAGTCTATACCTATAATTTTTTCTTTACCCATTATTTTATTTCCTCCCTAATTACTTTATTTTTTACAAATCTTGACCATTGCAGGTCTAAGGACTTTTTCTTTGAATTTATACCCTTTTTGATAAACTTCAATGATATGATTATCTTCAATATCCTCAATATTATCTACAGCAACACCATGATGCCATTGGGGATCAAATTCTACATTTTCAGTTGGAATCTCTTCTAAGCCTTCATTATTAAGCACTGTAATCAATTGACTGATTACCATTTTGACTCCATCTACATATCCATCGCTAATTTTAGCATCTTCTATAGACTGAATTGCTCTCTCCATATTGTCTATAACTGGTAGAAACTTTTCAGAAAAATCGCTTAAAGCATATTTGTAGATTTCTTCTTTTTCTTTAATTGTTCTCTTCCTAAAATTGTCAAAATCAGCTTGCAATCGAACGAGCTTATTTAAAAGTTCTTCCTTTTCTTTGCTGACAGATTCTGTAGATGAAGTTTCCTCTTTTTTTTCTGTTGCTTCTTCTACATCTTCATGGTTTTTTACTGTTTCTTCAACTTCTTCTTGAATTTCATCTCTTATAATTTCCTCTTTATCCAATCCTATCACCTTTCAAAGTAAAATAATTTATTGCTGATTGATTTGTTCATTTAACCGCTCTGTTAAAAATTTCAAGACAGAAACAACCTTGTCGTAATTCATTCGGATAGGCCCTACAACTCCAATGGTCCCCAAACTTTCTCCATTAAATTGATAGGTGGCAGTTAGCAAACTGTAATCTTTAAACTCTGATAAACTGTTTTCCTCGCCAATAATGATATTTACTCCATTGGAATAGCTTTTTAATAATTCAGAGATAATTCTTTGATCTTGAAAAACCTCTAAGAATTGTTTTACTTTATCAATATCGTTAAATTCGGGATATTTGAGCATATTTGTCACACCGGTAGCAAATACTTGGTTACCATCATCAGGACTTAACGTGAGCTCTTGTAAAATATCTATAAGCTCCTGTAGAGCTTCATTCTCTTTTATAGATAGTTCATGTATATGGCTATTTAAATCATCGCCAACTTTGTTAATATCATAATCGGTTATAATGTAATTTAGTATATTAGTCAACTTATTTAACTCGCCTTGATCTAATTTGTATGGTAATTTTACCTCTAAATTCTTGACAATATTTTCTTTTGTTATAATAACCATTACTATTCTTTCATCTTGTATAGGCAATAACTGAACCAATTTATAGTTTAATGACTTTATTTCTGGAGCCATCACTAAAGAAGTGTAGCTTGTCAATTGAGCTAATAATTTTGCAGTGAGTTGGACGGATTTTTCAATTTGCTCTACATATTGTTTATAACTATTTCGAATGGATTGTTCTAACTCTATATCAAGTTTTTGTACCGTCATGAGTTGATCTACGTAAAGACGATACGCTTTTTCAGAGGGAATTCGACCTGCAGATGTATGGGGCTGTATAAGTAAACCCATCTCTTCAAGATCACTCATTTCATTTCTTATAGTAGCTGCACTGACCCCTAGATTATATTTCTTTGCTATAGTCCTTGAGCCAATAGGCTCTGCATTTAAAATATAATCTTTAATGATCGCATTAAGAATTTTAAGTTTTCTCTCTTTCATATTGTCCATTCTTCCACCTCTTTGTTAGCACTCATTACCATCGAGTGCTAACTCTATAATAAAAATATCACTTATCAGCTTATTTGTCAATAGTCTTTCCATGAATTTCTATTAGGATTTTAAGAAACTCATAAAGACTTTATTCGCAAAATCTAAGCCTAATTTACTCAATTTTATTTTTCCTCCGTCTATCTTTATCATACCTTGATCATATAAATCTTTTAATTCATTTTTATACTCTTCAAAGATGCTATTTTTAAAAAGAATTTGATAGTCTCTATCATCTATTCCTTCCGTTTTTCGAAGGCCTAAGAAAACAAACTCCTCTTTTTTGTGATCTAGAGAAAGAACATCCTCAATCTTGCGGACAGATTGATTATTCCTTATTTTTTTAATATAATGATCCATATTTTCTTCATTATAGTATCGAATACCTTCATAATAGGAATGTGCACCTAGACCAAAGCCAATATAAGGTTTTACTTCCCAATAAACCAGATTATGTTTACATTCCATATTTGACTTAGAAAAATTTGAAATTTCATATTGAGTATATCCTCTTTTTATTAAGTACTCTACTGCATAGTGGTACATCTCTCGATCCAAATCATCATCTAGGATAAGTTTGTCATTTTGAGCCCTCTCGTATAATACTGTGCCCTCCTCAATTTTTAAGCTGTAACAAGAAAGGTGGTTAGGAGCTAAATTACATACTTTTTCTAGGGTTTCTTTCCAATGTTCCAAAGTTTGATTAGGCAAATTAAAAATCAAATCTACGTTTATATTATGAAAGCCAGCCTCTTTTGCTTCCATAAATCCTTTAATAAAATCTTTTTGGCTATGAATTCGTCCAATTTCTTTTAAGAGTTTGTCCTGCCAACACTGAAGGCCCACGCTCAATCGATTAACGCCACATTTTCGATACTCTAAAAGCTTTCGTTTATCAAAAGTTGCTGGATTGCTTTCAATGGATACCTCTGCCGTTGGTAATACAGAAAATTTTTCTTTTATAAGATCCATAGTTCTACTAATATAATCAGATGGAACTACCGTAGGAGTTCCTCCTCCAATAAAGATGGACTGCACCTGCTCATTAGAGTGTACTGGTGCACATCTTTCTATTTCTTTGTATAGGGATTCAAAGTAAAGGGAGATTTTATCCTCTTTAGAGGAAAAGGACAGAAAATCGCAATAATAACACTTTTGCGCGCAAAAAGGGATATGAATATACAAGCTTAAATCCTTCATTGTATCCTCCTTTTCCAAAAGCTTTAGCTCTTGATTTACTTTTCCGATAAGAAAGTTCACGTTTTTATGAAATAATCGCGAAGACAACAAGTCAAGCGACTGCTTACAGGCATTTGGCAACTACCCGCGTAACCATAAGAAACTCTTTCTTATGGTTACGCGGGTACAACATAGAACGGAGTAATAAAAGCGCCATAGGCGCTTTTATTACTCATCATCTAGCTTAAGAACTGCCATAAATGCTTCTTGTGGAACTTCTACGCTACCCACTTGACGCATTCTCTTCTTTCCTTCTTTTTGCTTTTCAAGAAGCTTTCTCTTTCGAGAAATATCTCCACCATAACATTTTGATAAAACATCTTTTCGCATAGCGCGTATGGTTTCTCTTGCGATAACTTTCCCGGCGACTATTGCTTGTACAGGAATTTCAAACATCTGTCTCGGTATGTTATCCTTTAGTTTTTCAGCGATGCCCCTGCCTCTAGTATAAGCTTTGCTGCGATGAACGATAAAGGATAATGCATCTACATTTTCTCCATTTAGGAGAACATCTAATTTTACTAGATCGCTTTTTCTATATTCCTTTATCTCGTAGTCAAAGGAAGCGTACCCTTTTGTCCTAGATTTTAGCGCATCAAAAAAATCATAAATTATTTCATTTAAGGGCAGTTCATACCTTAAAGATACTCGAGTTTCTTCAATATAATCCATGGTGATATACTCACCACGTCTTTGTTGACATAATTCCATAATAACGCCAACATACTGAGTAGGCACTATAATATTTGCATGAACAATAGGTTCTTCCATATATTGCACTTCTGTGGTTGCTGGTAAATTTGCAGGATTATCTACCTCTATCATTTCCCCATCGGTTTTCTTTACTTTATAAACTACACTGGGGGCAGTTGTAATAATATCTAAATTGTATTCCCTTTCTAATCTCTCCTGAATAATCTCCATGTGAAGTAAACCCAAAAAACCACATCTAAAGCCAAACCCTAAGGCAACAGAAGTTTCTGGTTCAAACATCAAAGATGCATCGTTTAATTGTAGTTTTTCTAATGCCTCTTTTAAATCATTATATTTAGATCCATCTGCAGGATAAATACCACTGTACACCATAGGATGAATAGCTTTGTATCCTGGCAAAGGTTTTTCAGCGGGGTTCTTTGCATCGGTTATCGTATCCCCTACTCTTGTATCTCTTACATTTTTTATACTAGCGGTTACATAACCTACATCTCCACTTGTCAATTCCCCTACAGGGAATAGAGAACCTACAAAGATACCTACTTCGTCTACTTCGAATACCTTATTTGTAGACATCATTTTCATCTTCATACCTTGTTTAAGTTTTCCTTCTATAATTCGAACAGATGCAATTACACCTTTATAGGAGTCATAATAAGAATCGAAAATCAAAGCCTTTAGGGGCTTTTCATCTTCATTTTTAGGTGCAGGAACCTTTTTTACAATCGTTTCTAGAACTTGTTCGATATTGATTCCTTCTTTTGCAGAGATCATTGGAGCATCCTGGGCTTCTATTCCAATGACATCTTCAATTTCATTTTTAACTCTTTCAGGATCTGCACTAGGCAAATCAATTTTGTTGATGACAGGAATAATTTCTAGGTCATTTTCTAAGGCTAAATACACATTAGCCATAGTTTGAGCTTCAATACCTTGAGCTGCATCAACAATAAGCAATGCTCCTTCGCAGGCAGCTAAACTTCTAGACACCTCATAAGTAAAATCCACATGCCCTGGGGTATCAATTAAGTTTAAATAGTATTCCTCTCCATCTTCTGCTTTATAAACTAATCGGACAGCTTGGAGCTTAATCGTAATTCCTCGTTCTTTTTCTAAATCCATATTGTCGAGAACTTGATTAGACATTTCTCTTTGACTCAATAGACCTGTCTTTTCAATCAACCTGTCCGCTAAAGTAGACTTGCCATGATCAATATGAGCAATAATACTAAAATTTCTCGTTTTTTCTTGTTTTGATAAAGACATTGTTTTCCTCCATAAATATTGTGAAATAAATCAATTTAAAAAATAGCGAATTAAGGCATTCCCCTTCTTCCGCGCTATTATATCATTGTAAACAGTAACTAACAATTCATTATACCAAAAATACATTAATGTTCAAACAAGAAAAGTACTAAACTTCAATTCGTAATATGAAAATCAAAAACAAAGTATGGTAAAATAATTAAACT
>NZ_CALNCS010000189.1 GCF_937875145.1 Alkalibaculum bacchi
AGACGTGTGCTCTTCCGATCTCCTCATATCCAAATAATTCGGATTCAATAAGAGCTTCAGGAATGGCTCCACAGTTTATTGCAATAAAGGGCGCATCCTTTCTAGAACTAAAATTATAAATAGATTGGGTAAATAATTCTTTTCCCGTACCGCTTTCACCCATAATTAAAACAGTCGAACTACTATCTGCTATCTTTTTTGCATATTCAATTATTTTAATTAGATTTCTATCTTGCCCTATAATATTATCAAAATTATACTTATACTTATTTACCTTATGATGATTTGCTCTTTCATTTTTCTTAAAAGTATATACTATTTCAAAACGATCTTCGTCCTCATTGTAAATTTTATTTGCTTCTAAATCGTATGAGATATCTTGACATGAGGTGAGATGAACCTTTTTCACTATGTTTTTATTGATAAGGAGCATATCTTTTACTTGATGCCATTCATCAATTATCTGATTGATATTATGCTCTTTTAATTTGTTATTTTCTCCAAACATTTCTGCAGCTTTATCGTTATATCTTTTTATATTTCCATGTTTATCTGAAGTGATAATACTCTCATTAATAGCATTAAGGACTTTGTTAATACTATTGTATTTTCTTTTTTCTTGTTCCGTTTGAGCTTTAACAGCAATCATCTCTTCAATAGCTTTAGCTACTGCGACAACAATTCCAAGAGTATGAGGATGTACATTCTTTGTATACCCAGTTAAATCGACAACTCCAATTACATTGCCGTGGCTGTCTTTTATTGGTGCCGCTGAACACGTCCACCTGTGATAAGCGTAAATATAGTGGTCTTCTCCAGTGAGTTGTACGGGATTTCCTGTTTTAATAACACAAGACATGGCATTTGTCCCAATACATTCTTCATTCATATATGCACCTGGAATCATTTTAAGGCTAAAAGCCTCTGTCAAAATTTTTTCATCTCCCATTGCATTTAGAATGCATCCTTCACTGTCCGTTAAGAAGACAAAGAAATCACTGCCCTTTGTAAATTTGATTAGTTCATTTATAAATGGGAGTGCAGTCATAATCATTTCCCTGTTTTTAATAAGAATCTTTTGTAAATTGGCATCGCTAATTATTTTATTACTGTATTTTTGTTCTCTTCTTAGTGCAAACTGCCTACATCTTTCTTGAGATTCTCTTATTAAAATCTCATAATTCTTCTTCATATTATGACTCCTTTCACGTTCTTTTTATTACACATTAAACACGTTTTCACAGAAGACACTATTCGTGACAAAAAAATATCTAAATAATCATAACACTTAACTATCTAATTGTTGTAATTATATCAATTACTTCCAGTATTTTCAATACGTTAACAATTTACTTGCCTCATTCTTCCTTACAATAACCATAAAGAATGGCTCTTTACTAGTTTAAATTTCTACCAGAAAAGAGCCATTCTTTTTCTAAAGCATCGATTTATTTACATTCCTTCGGTTTTTCGTACATCTTTGTACCTACTAGATTGTAAATTTTCGAATTATAGATTGTAAATTTTGTGCTAAGTTTGCCAGACCTTCACTAGCACCTGCTATTTCTTGAATAGATGCAGTTTGCTCTTCCATAGAGGCAGACGCTTCCTCTGTACCTGCAGAATTTTCTTCTGCAATGGCAGTTAAATTCTGTAACGTATCTAAGATCTCATTCTTCATTTCTTCCATTTCTTGACTAGAGATATTTAGTTTTTCAACTGCACTTATTGCGTCATTCATCGCTTTTTCAACCATTATGTATTTATCTTTATTACTTTGAACGCTCGTATACTGTTCTTCAAATATTAAAGATACCCTATCTATTGACTTTACTGCGCTCTCAACATTTGTTTGAAGCTCAGATATGGTCTTATCAATTGCCATAGTAGATACAGAGGATTGCTCTGCTAGTTTCCTTATTTCTTCTGCTACTACTGCAAAACCTCTTCCCGCTTCCCCAGCTCTTGCGGCTTCAATAGCTGCATTTAATGCTAATAGGTTCGTTTGATCTGCAATGGACTTGATGACGCTACTGGCTTCTCCAATTTCATCTGAACTAATATTCGTTTGCAATATGATGCCACGAATCTCCTCGGTAGCTTGTGCACTTTCATCTGTAATCTTGATTAATTCTTCAATCTCTTGTAAACCTTCGCCTACTACAGTGGAAACTCTTTGAGTATTTATATTTAAATCTTTCATATAGTTTGAGTCTTTTTCTATAGTTTCCCCTAGTTTAGTAGCTTTTGCTGAGCCTTCTTCTGTGTTAAGAGCTTGCTCTGCAGCACCTTTTGCTATTTCTTCTACGGTTTTTGTAACTTCCTCAGCAGTAGTTGCAGATTGTCCGGAGCTAGCCATTAATTCTTCAGAGGCTGCTGCTACTTGCTCAGAAGAATCATTGACTTCATTGAGTATCATTCGAAGATTGTCAATAATACTTTGAAATGATTTTGCTAATTGTCCAATTTCATCCTTGCTTTTCAAATCAGCCTCAGGAACATTTTGGGTAAGATCTAAATTAGCAAGGGTTTTTCCAAGAGTGGCTACATCAATAATAGGCTTTGTAATTGTATTGCCGATAAGATAGATTATAATTATGCTTATTACTAATGCCACTATAGTTAATAATATAATTGTCCTCATTAGTGATGGTATTCCTGCTAATATTTCCTCTTCATCTGCGCTCATAATGAGAATCCAATCTGTATTATCAATAGAATCATATGCCGAGTATAATTCTTTCCCTTGGCTATCCTTATGCTTGGCTACTCCTGTTTTTTCTTCTAGCACTTTCTTATGAAATTTCGCAGATGCCTTTTCACTCTCATCGGCTTCTGCTGCCTTTATAGAATTAATTTGATTGCTTACTACATTTCGATCTGGACAGGCAATAATTGTCCCTTCTTTATCCACTATATAGGCTTGACCTGTTTCGCCGTATTTTAACGTATCTGTAATATCACTTAAGGCATTGCCATCTCGGCGGCCTAAAAGTGCTCCTACGATTTTTCCATCTCTTTCAATAGGTGTCGCATATATTAAAACAACTTCACCTGTGGCTGGGCTAATACCAAAATTCAACGCATTCTTATCGCCCTTTAAGGCTTTCCATACAGGGTCTGTTTCTGGCAGCTTGATTGTCCTTCCATCTGTATAAGTTACGGTTCCATCTAATTGCATGATTCCAAAATTAATAAAGTCAGAAATTCCTACTTGTTTTTGCAAAATAGGAACTTGAACCTCTAAGTCCATATTTTGGATTTCGCCTAATTGGGCAAGTACTTCTAGCGTTCTTTTTTGAATTTCCATTCGGTTCTGCACTACTACTGCTCCATCATTAGCAGATGTTATAAGACCTTTTTCTGCTTCTACTGTAACAATTTTACTAGCGCTATTGATAGAAATGATTCCTAATGCTACAGATGAAAATAAAATAAGTGCAGAAAAATAAACCACTAATTTCATTTTAATACTTCTCATGTTAATTCCCCCTTTTGTTAAAATAAAAAAATCCCTTTTAAAATTAGATAAAAGGGTTTTGTTTATAATATGCAACTGGCTACCTTGCGACAAATAAGTCGGTTAGGCCCATAGCTTTGCGTCCTTACCTTTCGGTAAGTTTGCCCTTAGATGTAATTAAACTGTCAAAAATTTATTTTATTATTTCTATCATAGTTAAAATCTCTTAATAAATCAACACCTATTTTACATATTTCGGCACTTTTTTAATTTAGCTGCGATACATTATACGATTGTTAATCCTATTGTGGTTAAATAATAGATATAAAAGTAGATTTTTTTATTCATGGATCACGTTTAATTCCCTTAATATTCTTTTTATTAGATAAAGTACATCTTTTTTATTTTTGGGGCACAAATAATCCAGTCATATCCACTCCTTCATGCTCTAGTAGCTTTACCTTTTTTTCAATTCCACCTGCATAACCGGTCAGACTTCCGTTGGTGCCTACTACACGATGACAAGGTATAATGATAGATATGGGATTGTGTCCCACAGCACCACCTACAGCTTGAGCAGACATCCTATGCGTTTTGCAACTTCTTTCGCCATATGACCGTATGTTGTCAGCTCACCATAGGGTATTTCAGTGAGAATTTTCCACACCTGCTGTCTAAACTCACCACCTATAGGAGCAAGAGGTAGCCTAGATATTTTTGGTTTCTTACCAGTGAAATAATCATCTAACCATGCTATACCTTCTTTAAGTATTGGAATATCATCTTTTTCGATAATATTTTTTGGCATTGTGTTTCCGATATATTTCTGTTCGCCAATCCACAGACCAATAATACTATCTTCATCACTTGCAAGCAATATATCCCCAACGGTCGATTTGTAATGTATCGAGTAGTACATTTTCTCCTCCTCTAATTCTATATTTATATTCAACTGCGATTTTCTTTCATCGTATATCTATTATTCTTCGATATTTGAATGTCCTAAAAATAAAGAAATTCTTTTTTGATACTTTATTGTTGGCATGAAGCATAACACTCCTAATGTGCCAAATGCAATCACCCTATTGGAAATGAATCCTTTATCAATATATTCCCAAACAATAACCGAGTTCTTCTAAAAAATAGCGATATTCCTTTTCGCTTTTGTAACTCTGTTGTGCGACAAACTCAGCGGTTCAGCGACATGTCTCTTTGGAAAATTTGAATCTTAGTTGTAACGGACCCACCACCATTCTTATCGTTGGATAATATAAGTTCTCCATGATATTTTGTAATAATGGTGTTTGCTATATATAAACCTAATCCATGATGTCCAGTTTTGGTTCTGCTATCATTATCCATTGTAAATCGCTGTTTTCCATACTTTAGCATTTTTTTAGAAAAACCATTCCCCTGGTCTATTACTTGGATAATGAGATAAGAATTATCAATAAAACCATTAATAATAACACTAGAATTTTTTGAAGAAAACTCTACTGCGTTTGACAAAATGTTCATCAATGCTCTTTCAAATTCATCTTTGTTTCCTTGTATATATAAATCTTCTTCAATATCTATGTTCCATATCATATTGAGATCATAAATTTTTCCAAGAGCCTCTCCCTGGCTTCTTATAAAATTTGTTGTTTTCATAGCGCTGATGATTTCATCAGATTTACGATAATCAATTTCTTTTTTTGTAATAGTCAGCAAACTTTTTAGATATCCCTCCATGTGTTCACTACTTTCCTCAATATAACCGCAATAAGATTTCTGCTCATTTGTCAAATTTGTTTCACCAAGTAATCCAACATTCCCTTTAATTATCGTTAAAGGCGTTTTTATATCGTGTGCTAAAGCTGATATTTGTTCTCTCTTTTGCTGTTCTACTGACCATTGTTCTTCTAGGGCCTTTTTTAATGAGTTTTTCATCTTATCAATCCCTTTAAGAACCATGCTGATTTCTTCTATATTACTCGTACCTACATTAAAATCTAAGTTCTGTTCTTGTATTTTTGCCATTGGTATTAGAAGGGTTTTTAATTCATTATTAACCTTTTTGGCAAATCGATTAGACCACAAAATGATCAAAGCTATAAGCTGAATAAAAAATACAATCACTATTGTCAACTCAGCATTAGGTAAAGTTCTCCTTAAAATTTCATTTCTATATTGCGCAGTTAAAGGATAGGTAATAATCAATATCCCCTCATCACGATCAATCGTTATTATATACTTTTCTAAACCTGTTGATGTTTTTCCTTGTTGATATCTATCCCAGTTTATTTTTATATCCTTAGAAGAAAAATTTCCATATAGAAAATCTCCTTCCTCAGAATAAACACCAAAATTACACATTGGAGTCAATAGTTCTATGGTCACCCTAGGTAAATTCTTTAACTCATCGTAATTACTTTGAATTATTTTTTCTGAATAATTTGCTGGATAAACTCCAATGGAGGCTACAATGAACAAGTAATAGTTCACTAATATTAAAATAATAATAAGTAAACCAAGGGATACAACATATTTAATAAAAGTTGTACGTAGTTTTGTACTTTTTCTTATTCCCATTTATACCCTATTCCCCAAACTGTCTTTATAGGTTCTTCTTTAAATTGAGTAAACTTAGCTCGTATGTTTTTTATATGTTCAACAATTGCACTTAAATTACTCTCTCTCTCATATCCAAAAACAACTTCAAATATTTGTTCCTTAGAAAATGTCTTGCCTCGATTAAGAGCTAAGTATTCACTTATTTCATATTCACTTTTTGTAAGTGGTACCTTATTATCTAATACAAAACACTCTTTACTGGAAATTGAAAACCTAATATTATCAATAATTACAGAGTTGATTTTTTCTCGTTGTTCTCTCCTAATATGAGCATCTACCCTTGCACGGAGTTCTTGAACTCCGAAGGGTTTCATCAAAAAATCATCTCCTCCTAACCCCAATCCTTTAATGATATCTGTTTCGTCTGATTTTGCAGTAAGAAATAAAATAGGTGAATCGACCGATCCTCTTATTCTAGTGCATAATTGAAAACCATCAATATTAGGCATCATTATGTCTAATATTATGAGATGATAGTAGCTTAAATTTTCTTGAAAAACCTTTTCTGGCTCGTTTATTTTTTTGACAAAATGCCCACTTTTATTTAGTACATTCTCAATTAAATCTAAAATGGATTTATCGTCATCTACAGCTAAAATATTCGCCACAATAATTCTCCTATTCCTCTGACTTTTCCCCTTCCCACTTTGTATACCATGCTACTATAATTATCAAAGATAGTATTGTTCCAACAATAGATATCATGATTCCTAAGGTTAAAGCTGGGTCTCTAAAAGCGCCACCACTATCTTGATATTTCATAAGTAAAGAGCTAATAAATCTGATACTCCATGAACTAGGTAAAAAGGGCCATCTGCCATCTCCCATGCCTGTTAAAAACAATGCTGATATAAGGGATTCTACAATTCCTATCCCAATGGAAATCCCCTTCGAGAATCTTAAACTTAAAAAGAAATGCAAAATATATAAAAAAATATTACTACATATTAATACTCCCGCAACCTTTAAATACATAGTAAAAGGAAATATTATGTCCTCTATAAAGGTATACCCTATATAAAAACCTAAAACGGCTATAATTGTACTAAGCGCTCCAAATGCCAGCACTAAAATAAGTTTGCTTAAAAATGATAAACACCTTGTTTCTGAGCTTGCCAAAAGATTTCTATAACATCCTGCCACATACTCTTGATCGGCCATCATTGAAGTAATTATCCCGATTAATATGGGAAAAATCATACATAATACTTGTAAATATGCCGAAATTTTACTCATACTGTCCCAGGGAGAGTATAAATAATAACTTAAAAATAGTATCAGTCCTAAAATAGGTATGTATAAGTGCATCCACACAATCTGAGTAGATTTTAATTTCATTATATCAGCTTTTAGGAGTTTTTCTAACTGTAGCATTTTAAATTGCCTCTCTTTTCCTAAACCACAGGGATGTCAAAATAGTTAATATAATAAAAATAATAATACTAATCACAGTATCTCTTATAACCATATCTCCGTTTAGGTGAAGACTGCTTTCTGATACTGGAAGACCATTAGGTAAAATATGAAGAACTGGAGCCATTAATGCGGATGATGTCCTATATGGAAAAAATTTCAATATTGAAGTTGTATCGAAGGATAGTACTCCAATCATTGTCATAGCTATATTAAAGAGAACGGCAACAAACATATTAAATTGTACCGTCAAAAACATGCTAAGTGGTATATTAAATAAGAATGTTAGTATTAATATCACTGTTGCAAGAATATTTGATTTTAATGGGATAATTGATTCAAATATAAGACCAATACCATGAATCCCTACCATAAAGATCACACTAGAGAATACAAATAGAATACTAATATAGAGTATTTTTCCGAACCAAACTGTACCTTTATCTTGTGGATATAAAGACACTCCTTTATAGGAAATATCCTTCTCCCTTGTAATTATCTGGGCAGAAATAATCGCTAACATCCCTGGAAGAAACATTACATACCACCAATTATACGCTCCATTTTGACCTCCACCCCATAATGTACATAATAAAAGTGTAAACAGAGGTGTTATTATAGCAAACTTATTTACAGTTGTTCTTTTACTTTTTAAAAATTCTGCTCTAATAATATCCCTCATTGTCTTGTACCTCTATTTCTTCGTACAATATCCATAAATATTTTTTCAAGATCATCCTTCTTATTTATTTTGCCTGTATGTCCAATAATGCCGTTGGATATAATTCCTATTTCATCAGCTACTTGTGCTACTTCTGATAGAATATGACTCGATAAGATTACTGTCATTCCTTGAGGAGGAAAAGATCTAATTAACTTTCTTAATTCTTCTATGCCAATGGGATCTAATCCATTTGTAGGCTCATCTAAGATTAATAGTTTGGGTTTATTGATAATAGCAATACCAATACCTAGCCTCTGTTTCATTCCCATGGAAAAATTCTTTACTTTCTTCTTTCCTACGTTTTCAAGATCAATTATATTTAAGACTTCTTCTGCTCTAGTATCAGAGAGACCATACAATGTACAAGCAACTTTTAGGTTCTCCATAGCTGTTAAATTTGGATATACAGCGGGACTCTCAATTAATGCTCCAATATCTTTTAAATCTGCCCTACTCCATGGACGATTTTCAAATAATATTTCTCCAGAGTTTGGTGTCATAATCCCTGTTATCATTTTTAGCATAGTAGATTTTCCTGCACCATTGGGTGCATGTATTTATAGAAGAAAATAAAAAGTAGATATACTCCTAAGTCAAATAATCATATTACCTAGCTTTGTACTGCCGTTTGTTGTTCCTGTCTTTCTTTAATAAATTCTAAAATTCGCTTGTGCTGATCTGCAAAATTAAATTGAATAGTTATCTTTTTGTTCTCATGAATATAAATCTTATCGACTAAATCTAATAATAATCCACGATCAAGAGATTGAATGTTTTTATGTTTACAAAACCTTTTAAGATATGAATCAGTAACACCATTATTTTGTTGCTTTGTACCGATTTCTATTTCTATATTCTGAATAGTTTGTTTTAAATCTTCTACTTGATGTTCAAATTTGGCTTTCATTCGAAAATATTCTTCTTTCGTGATATCACCAGACTTCCAATCCAAATACAAGTTATCAATAACATTAATTCTTTTTTCTAGTTCCTGTTGTTTGGCTTGTTTTGATATCTCTAGTTGCTTAGAATGAATTTCAACTACTGGATCTATATTAATTTCTTTAATAATGGAAGCCATATCCTCTACCAGAGCAATCTGCACTTGGATAGTTTGTAAAACTGCTTTTTCTAAATCTTCCATCTTAATTGAATGAATCGTACAACGTTCCTTACTTTTCAAGGCATAGGTAGAACAAACATAATAAACATATTCTTTCACGCCAGACTTTGTTTTTTTTCGACTTGATTTCCGATTCATACTCCTACCACAATCTGAACAACGAAGAAAGCCCGAAAAAAGATAAACTCGCTTCTCTGCTGGAGCTGTTCGCGTATCTCTACGTCCTAAAATTTGAGCTTTTTCAAAGGTATCTTTATCAATAATTGGTTCATGGGTATTTTCAACAATATACCATTCTTCTTCTGGTATACGAATCCGATCATGAACCTTATAACTGATGATGCGTTCTTTGCCTTGTACCATTGTACCAATATATATTTTATTTTTTAGAATTGTATATATTGTATTTATACTCCACAAGCCATCACTTTTGCTAAGTTGGGGTGCCTTAAATTTAGATCCTTTACTTAGTTTATATCTTGTTGGTGATAGAACTCCTAATGCATTCAAACGTTTAACGATTCCGAGCTTACTCATTCCTTCATAAACAAACCAGTGAAAAATATCTCGAACAACTTTTGCAGCTTCTTCATCAATGATTAAATGATTCTTATTTTCTGGATTTTTCTTATATCCATAAGGAGCAAATGCACTAATAAATTCACCCTTTCGACGCTTCAAGTCAAAGGTTCTCCGAATATCATTGGATGTTCTAGCTGCATAACGATCGTTCATTATCCCACTAATAGGAACTTCCATCCCATGTGTTACTTCTGGATTTAGAAAAGTATCAATCGACGGATCACCTAAACTGATAAAGCGAACACCATACAATGGAAATATTCTTTCTAAAAAATAACCTTGGTCGGAGTAATTTCTAAATGCTCTAGCAAGTGTTTTACAAATAACACAGTTAATGACACCTGCTTCCACATCTTGAATCATTCGTTGAAAAGCGACTCTTTCATAATCTGTTGTCCCAGATTGTCCATCATCTATATAGTAATCGACAATTTCATATTCTCCATCAAAAGAATTTTCCAGATAGTCCTGAATGATCTTTCGCTGATTCAAAACACTTAAACTTTCATCATTTCCGTCATCCCTAGATAAACGGATGTAGACAGCAACTTTCCATAATTTCCGATTTTGCTCGTTCTTATTTTTTCTACCTCGTGGCATGTTCCTCCTATCCTCTATAACCACAGTTATATTATACCATCGTTTTTACAATTTGTTAGCGGTTACAGTTCAAAAAATATTCTTTCAAATGCGTAGATAATTCATGACCATCGCTTGAAAAGCATATACGAACAGCCAAATCACCACATGAAAAATAGTAGGGATTTTTAATGTCGTCAAGATATTTTTTCAATCGCTCTGATACAGGTAAGTTAGTGTCAATTGAGATATGTTGAATATCTACAAGCTTTTGCCCTTCTGCTACCCTATCCTCATTACGCAATTGTTCTAATTCCTTCAAATCAGCCATTCTATAACCTCCTAAACTTTTCAACAAAACCTCAAAAATCAGATGGCTGCTGGTAACAGCGCCACGGGAATTTCACCCCTGCATGGTTCTCATCCAGCCCTACCCATTGTTTACGACGCTTCAAACGCTCGAACTATGGCTATAAGGGAGTATCATTATCTTGTCAATGGGTTATGACCAGCTATCCCACCACGATAGTTTTTAATATTGGCATTTATCGCTCACCCTGCTATAAGAAGTCATTGCGTACCTATTAATTGGCTAATCATTGACAAAACGTATCTGATTTTCGCTATATACTGCATGGTGTTATCTTCCATGCTTTCTTTATCAAAGAACAATTTTTGAAAGATACATAAATATCAGTCAGTGAAAAAAGAACTGGTTATATATTAAAATCATCATTGTCGTAAACACTATAACCCCTTTCCTTCTTTCACTATTACTACAAATTAAAGTGAGTGTTTTGCCAAGAATAAAGAAATTGAAACATAAAAAATAAGTCCGATTAACCTAAAAGGAAATCAGACTTATTTTAATGGTAATATAGAATATACAAACAAATGACTATTTACTTTTCCATAAACATATGATTAAATATGCTTATCCTAATGAGTTCATAATGGTGAGTCAAGGAAAAGTAGAAAATTGGACTTTTGCTTTCCTTGACCTTGGACTCTAGGCTACTTTAAAATCTAATAATTTAGTAATCAATTTTGTTTCTAACCTACGACGCATGTACTCGTCAACAACTACATATGAATTTCCTGCCTCATCATAAATTAATCGCAATGAAAGCTTGCAAATATAAGGTTCGTAATATTTTAGAACATCGTTGATCGCATCTACATCTCCATTGGAAGCTTCCATAATAACAGAAAAGGGTAATAATTTTTTACCAATATACACTGATTTTAATTTATTTTTCGTCATCATTATCTTTTTCCTCCAATCTTCGTTTTAACTCTTTGAGTGCAGTTGTTCTTTTGTATTGAACCGTACTTCGTACAAGATGTAAGGCTTCTGCAATTTCTTTATCAGTCATATCCAAGAAGTACGACAACAATATAATGTCCCGCTTTTCATCAGTCAAGTTGCTTAAGGCTTCACCTAACAGCTCGTCCTTTATGCCAATGTCATATTCCAACACCTGAAACAAATCATGGTCAATCATATAATCATCTGTTACAGATAGTTGTTTCATATCCTGTTCTGATAAATCAGAAAACGATATTTCTAGCTCTCGCTGACGCTTTAACTATAGTGGCTCAGTTGTCAAGACAAAAATCTAAGATTTTTATAATGAACTG
>NZ_CALNCS010000190.1 GCF_937875145.1 Alkalibaculum bacchi
AAATTGGTGCGGGAAAGTTCCACCAAAACATAAGAATTAGATAGCAGCAGCTCAAGCCGTATAGAAGTTGTATTTTAGTCGTCTAAGCCCACCCTGCGCATAGGATGATTCATCATAATCGATAAGTATGCATTAGTATTGAACATTTATCCACTACTGGAAAGTTTGTTCAAACTTCTACAACTTTCTTTTATAAAAGAACTTGATTTTATAAAAAGTATAATGTTAGTTTTAGTGTGTTGTAAGTAATTTTTAAAAAAGAAGGAGGAATTGTTTAGGCGTGATACTGCTTAAGCTTAGCAGTTAAAAAGGAGGATATTACTAAATGTTCGGTCATTAACGAAGAAACGAACTAAAACAATCTTTAAAAATACACTATCGCTTTGAGCACTTTAATCAAAAATGTGGAGCGGTGACAATTTGAATTGTTTATGTGTATACCTCAGCTTTTGTTATTTTGCACTCACTATATTTTTGTGTGAGATGAGGTCCTGGTGCTCAACTTGTGATCCTTGGAAATCGCTAATACGGTAGGTAGTAAAGGCGTAGTTTTATTTTTTAGTGAAACGTAAAAATAAAACTACGCCGCGTATACGAAAGAAAAAACCTTAATATAGCTGTTTGTAGCTTTGTAGAAAAAAAAAAAAACATAAAATTGCTCATAGCAGATAATTTCCTATACATAATTTTAAAAGGGGTGTTTGCTGTGACAGATAAAGATTTGGCCATATACAATAATTTGAAAATCCAAATTGATAAACTTTATCGACATATAAATCAGCTTTCGATCAATTCAAGACCAGCTTATAAAAGTGCTTTTCTGCGCTTATGTAAGCATGTCGCTAAAGAATTCAAGGTGCAGAACATACGCAATATTAATGATAAGCATGTGTATTCATATATAAGTGACAAAATTGATGATGCTTGCACTGCTAGTTATTTAAAGTCCGAAATGTCTGGGATTCGATTTATATATGATCAAATAGGAGATGCAAGGTATCGGCTTAAAACAAACAATGATGAATTGGGTATACCAGAGCGGGATAATATAAAAGACCGTACCTGGACTGATTCAGAAGTAAAAAATATGCTTAAAATTGCTCTCGTAGAAAAGAGGTACGATGTGTATTTTTCAATCGCCTTATCTAAAGCTTTGGGAACCAGATTACATGAATGTTTTCGGATGACACATCCTATGGCAAGAAAAGCATTAAAGCAAGGCTTCTTGCGCATAAAGGGCAAGGGTGGGCTTATACGAAATATACCTCTTACAGATCAGGCGCGAAATGTATTAAGGCAATTTATAAGTTATAAAGGGCGTGGAAATTCACGAATTTTAAATGATGGAGATAAAAAAACTCACCTGTGTATGGCAGCAGTTCAAAGATTTATCGCCAAACATAGATCTACAGATGGAACTATAACACATCACGGCTTAAGACATACGTATGCTGTAGACCTTTATAATAGGCAATTAGAGTATTATCTTTCTCGTGGTTTGTCTACAGATAAGGCTAAAGCTAGAGCGTTTCAAGACGTAAACGTAGCCCTTGGCCATGGCAAGGATCGCAAGGATGTAACTCGCAGATATTTATGTAGCGTTCTATAGAAAACAACCCCCTCTGTTCGCACCAGGAATGGGTTGTTTTCGTTTAAGTATATTGGAAACATTAACGCTGTTTACAGCTTACCATTAGTATCATGGGATTGTCCATACTAGTTTAACTTCTTTTTTTAGAATCGATATATTTGTTTTCTAGATCCAGGAGCTCTTTACGGTGTTTCTCTTGCAACTCACTAACAATTGCCTCGTTCTCACTGCGAAGAGATTTCATTTCTTGTAGAAACGACTTGTAATTTTGCTGATACTCCTCTATCTGAGCATTGTGTTTCGTAGATAACTGATTTAGAGCTGCAGTATGTTCCCTATCTTTTTGCAGAATAGCTTTTTCACAATTCATTTCGGCTCTTTCGAGAGCTATTTGTAAATCTTCTTCTGCTTGTTTTTCTTTTTTTATAACGACTTCTTTTAGTTCAGATATAGTCCTCTCCTGATCTTTAATTTGGTCTATGATTTGCTTTTTTTCTTCTTCAGCTACGCTAATTTGTTCTAGCAAAACTATGTTTCTAGATTTATACTCTTTATGCTCTGCTAATAGACTTGTAAGCATATCATTTTTCTCTCGGTATTCATCTACCAGGGCATTTGAGTTTAATTCTGACTTTTTAATTTCTTCTAATCTATCTGTCAAATAGATTTGTGAGTTAACCAATTCCTCTTTTTCTTCTTTTAGGTTAACCAATTCATCAATTTTATGTTGTAGCTTCTCTTTTAACTCTCTTAATTCGTTTTTGTTTGATTCTTCTATTTCGCTGATTTCAAGCTGTTTGTCTTTTATTATTGTGTCTATCCTGTACCCCATATTTAAGTAAATGCCATTAATTCGCTTTGTAAGTTTGGTTAACTCATCTAGGTCCTCAGCAACAGCCGGAACTGCATCTTTTGCTTTGCCTATTTTATAGCCGTCAATCAGATTTTGCATAAAATCCTTACCTGTCTGCCCAGATTTTTGCATTAATTCGCTTATTTCTACTTTTAGTTCTTCCGGCACCTTAACACCAAAAGTTACATCTGCCATTTATAAAACCACCTTTCAATATTTATAGTTAACTTATTAATGTCTATTTATCAATGGTTAACTAGGTTAACCTTATTATAATGTATGTAGATTACTTAAGTCAAGTATATTTCTAATAAGAATCAAAGCAAAAAAGCGCTACAAATTGTAGCGCTGCTGAATCTGCTGAGGGGCTCGTATTTAATTGGCTGCCGTAACGTCCCCTGAACGACGGGATTGGCTGCCAAAGTGTACTTAAAAGGACCGTAACGTACCTAAAAGGACCGTAATGGACCTAAAATGACACTGGACCCAAGAATCTCGGAGTCAGATAGTAATATTAAGCTCTTTATGGAAATATTGTAATGTGGATTTCCCACACAGACTCCTATTTCTACTTACTTCAAGTTTTTTTAATGCTTTTTTATAGTTATGTATATATTGCTTAAATCCTTTTATTACTTGATAGTCTTTGCCTATCAAAGCTTCGTGCTCTAAATCTCTGATACGAGGCACTCTAGGGTCAATGTACTTTTGATCTATAATTACCGCTTTCGAATAATCAAGTCCACAATGATTAGGCTTGTCCGTCCAAAATACATTAGGATGATTTATTTTAGAACGAAACGGTATAGCAAAATCCCATTTAATTTTATCGTTACCATAGCATAGGGTCTTAAGTGCTTTCGCTCAATTTCGGGATAATTAAATCGATCATAATCTGTATAAAATTGTGCATTCAAAAAAATGTACTTCACGATAAGTTTAACCCCCATAAAACGAGCCCCTTTTTATTATAAAAAGGGGCTCTACTGATCTTCTCGGTAAGCATTTTTTTGATTACCCTGATCGCGCTTTACGAACAGATCTTCTCAGCGAGCTTTCTTTTGATTACCCTGATCGTGGCTCTACGATCAGATCTTCTTACACTTATAGTATATCAAATTATAGCGAAAAGTAAACCAAAAGTTTTAATTTTATAACTAGAGTACTATTTAATATAGGTATATGTATCCTATTTTTGAGGATTGAAAAATTAATTCGTCACTAGTCATTTTATAAATGTCTACGAATCGGGTGTTGTCTTCCGTTATACACTTTAACTCCCAGTAGCCCTCTAATTCAGTCATAGCAAAAGCGTTTCTTCCTCTATCAAAGAGATTAAAACTACAGTTTCCCAGGTGAAGCTCTTGGCATTTTTTTTGCATTTCTCTTATGATAGTTTCCACTTCTGGTTCAATTATAGAATAAGGTTTCATTTTAATTTTTCTCCTTATTGGTACGAAATATTTTTTTAATCCAACTTGTGTTTCGTTCTTCTTCTAATAATTTATTTTGATGCTGATGGAGCTCCAATGTAGCTCGTAGCGTCTGAGTAAGCTTTCTGTCCCTCTCTTCCAGGCGTTCTTCCAGCTTTGTAATCCTTTTGTCTACCCGTTTATCAATTTCGTTTGCGATCTCTTGCAGCACCTGCTGTTTTATTTTTTCGTAGACTAAAATCTCAGCCGGTTCTTTTTGATCGTGGCCATCTACAACAATTATTTCTTGCTGCTGCTGCTCCTCGAAATCTCTCAACATCTCTTCCGCTATAAAATATTGCGGCCCGTTATTGCCAGTTTTTTGGACAGCCTTCATCTTCCCAGCGCGTATCCAGCGTCTTATAGTTTCTATAGACTTGTCATACTTTAGCGCCACTTCCTGCACGGTATATTCCCTTTGTTCCATATACAACAACCCTCCACACATTGACCCTCTACATCGTTGTAGGCGGTAGGTAACTACTAACTACACACAACGTCTACTGTCTACACTATACACTATACACTATAATGAAATTTCAGACAAAATCAAGTTAAAAACAACTAACTTTATGAGCTTCCATAAAAGCATTAAATTGAGATATTTTTTCGTAGAGAAACAAAGCAGGGGCTACTGTAGACAGTCTACACCCCTATGTAGAATAGGCGAGGAAAATATGTACAATCGAAAACAGTCGTATTATACTCCAAAATCCCTTGGTTGCGGGACTTGCATGACTTTAAGTAGCCAATCAGATTGTACATCTTTTTTTCGCTTAAAAATCTGCTTAATGTTGAATTGGCCGCCGTCTAAAAAGCAGTCTTCAACCAGT
>NZ_CALNCS010000191.1 GCF_937875145.1 Alkalibaculum bacchi
GTGTAGATGGCTGGGATAGCTTAGAAAAAGATTACGCAGAACAAGTAGAAGGATATTACTTTGTAAATCACTTTGCAAAAACAGATTCAGATAAAGTGGTTCAAAACTTTATCTCAGGTTATCAAAAAAAATACGATGCTGAGCCAAATTCATTTGCGGCATTAGGATATGATACAGCTTATATATTAACAGAAGCAATTAAAGCGGCAGGTAGCACAGATAGCCAAGCAATTTTAGACAAACTTGTAGAAACAGAGCACAAAGGCGTAACTGGTAATATCCGCTTTGATAAAAAGGGAGATGTTTCTCAAAAGGATATCACAATCATCCAACTCAAAGACGGGAAGCATGAATTACTAGAAAAAATCGTAGTAGAATAATATATACATCTATAAAAGGTGTCTCTAATTCGAGGCACCTTTACTTATGGTTCATCCTGCATGGGCATAGTTAATAGGTGAAAATTTTATTGAGAGATACAAAAGTCCGTTCGAGTCGTAGTATCGAAGAAGTCTATGAACATAGATGAAGAAAAGGATTCGACGGTTAGACTAGAAAATATCACCTTGTCTAAAGTTCTTGAACTTTCAGAATATTTGTAATAATATGTTCATATTGTTTTCATTTTATCTTAGCATAATAATGTACATGAATTAGCGATAAAACGATTCATAGATAAGTGGAAGATTATAACTAGGGTAAAATATGTATTAATAATTTTATAATTCAGAATATTGTATTATAATAGTATGGAAAACAAAATTCTACATATTACTCCATAAGAATTTTAGGAAGCACTTTTAAACATACGGTTTTATAAGGAGTAGGTTTCGCTAAATAACACTAATGAAAGGAGGAGTAAACATGGTATTTATTCAACAATTAATTAACGGTCTTCAAGTAGGAAGTATTTACGCAGTAATTGCTTTAGGTTATACAATGGTCTATGGGATTATTAAATTAATAAACTTTGCTCATGGAGAAATTATGATGATGGGTGCATATTTTGCTTTTATACTAGCTTTAGTAGGGGCCCCTGTATGGGCAATTTTTCTGATTTCAATGACCCTTACAGCTCTATTAGGTATGGCAGTTGAGAGAATTGCGTACAAGCCTTTAAGAAATTCTCCAAGAATATCGGCTTTAATTACAGCTATAGCTATGAGTTATTTATTGCAAAATATAGCTCTTCTCATATTTGGAGCGGATCCAAAAGTAATGCCATCGATTATTCCAAATAAACCAATTAATATTGGAGGTTTACAAGTCAGCAATATTACTATAATTACATTTCTTGTCTCGGTACTATTTATGATTCTGTTGACCCTATTTATTAACAAGACAAAAGCAGGAAAGGCAATGAGAGCTGTTTCTGAGGATACGGATGCTGCTATGTTAATGGGTATTAATGTAGACAGAACCATATCTATAACATTTGCTATTGGCTCTGCACTAGGGGCATTAGGTGGGATTTTGTACGCAGTAGCATATACTCAAGTTCTTCCAACTTTAGGTGTTTTACCTGGTTTAAAAGCTTTTGTGGCAGCTGTTTTAGGAGGAATTGGAATTGTGCCTGGAGCTATGCTTGGCGGATTTATACTAGGATTTATAGAGACATTGGCAAAAGCTTACATATCTAGTCGCTGGTCTGATGCAATTGCATTTAGTATTTTAATTGTAGTATTGTCTGTAAAACCGACAGGCATCTTAGGTAAAAATACAAGGGAGAAGGTGTAATTGTGGCAGGCAAAAATAAGAAGTCTAATGTGATCAATCTAATAGCTATCATCCTTGTATTTGTTCTATTAAACATACTTACGACGAGTGGAATAGTCAGCAGATACTTTGCAGGTATACTTGTTACATGTTTTATTAATATTGTAATGGCAAGTAGCTTAAATCTTACAGTAGGCTATTTAGGTCAATTGGCCTTAGGGCATGCTGGATTCATGGCAGTAGGTGCCTATGCTTCTGCATTGTTTTCTATAGCTATTAATGAAATGGGAATGCCTGCAACGATACAGTTAGTACTTTCCTTGATTGTAGCAGGAATTATAACAGCAATTATCGGTTACCTTATAGGTTTGCCAGCGCTACGGTTAAAAGGTGATTATCTAGCGATTATTACCCTTGGTTTTGGTGAAATTATTCGAGTAGCTATTAACAATTTCAAGTTTACAGGTGGAGCACAGGGTCTTACAGGAATTCCTAAGATTGTCAATTCAAACAACTCTTATTGGGTTACTATCGTGGTTCTCGTAGTATTGTATACCTTAACGCGTTCAAGGCATGGTAGGGCTATGAAATCAATCATGGAGGATGAAATTGCTTCTGAAGCAGTGGGGATTGATACTATAAAATTTAAGGCTTTAGGATTTACGATTTCTGCATTTTTTGCAGGTGTAGGAGGTGGATTGTATGCACAATACACTGCTTTTCTAGATCCTTCTACTTTTGGTTTTATGAAATCTGTAGAGATACTTACTATCGTTATTTTAGGAGGTATGGGCAGCCTTACAGGTACAGTAGTAGCATCCTTTATACTGACACTTCTTCCAGAACTTCTTAGGGATTTTGCAGAGTACAGAATGTTACTTTATTCCGCCGTATTGATTATTATGATGATTTTTAGACCTCAAGGAATCTTAGGAACAAAGGAATTCTCTTTAACAGGTGCATTAAGAATTCCGGCAGCAATACGAGAAAAGAAAAGAGCACAAAATGATGCAGAAGGGGGAGATCTCTAATGGCATTATTAGATGTAAAAGACTTAACCATTAAATTCGGGGGTCTTACTGCTGTAGATGGGTTTGAAATCTCCATTGAAAGTGGAGAACTTAGGGGTTTAATAGGGCCAAATGGTGCAGGTAAAACGACTGTATTTAATATGTTAACAGGTGTATATCTTCCGACTTCTGGAAGCATTGTTTTAGATGGTAAAAATGTAGTAGGAAAACAGCCTTATGATATCGTAGAAGCTGGAGCAGCTAGAACCTTTCAAAATATTCGATTATTTAAGGAGCTTACAGTAGAAGACAATGTCAAGATAGCCTATCATAAACAAATGAAATATAATATTATAGATGGCATCTTCCGACTGCCCTCTTATTGGAACGAAGAAAAGAAAGCTCATAATTATGCAATGGAGCTCTTAGATATATTTGACATGAGGCAATCAGCGCAAAGTTTAGCGAAGAATCTTCCCTATGGAAAACAGCGTAAGCTTGAGATTGCACGAGCTTTAGCTACCAATCCAAAGATTTTATTACTTGATGAGCCTGCTGCTGGAATGAATCCACAAGAAACAAAAGAGCTCATGGAGACTATATACTTAATTCGAGATAAGTTTAAGATTGCCATTCTCTTAATTGAACACGATATGAATTTAGTAATGGGCATTTGTGAAAAGATTACTGTAATAGATTATGGAAAAATAATTGCAGTTGGTGATCCAGATCAAATAAAATCCAATCCAAATGTAATCAAAGCTTATTTAGGCGAGTAGGAGGAGGGCAACAGATGTTAGAAGTAAAAAATCTTAATGTACACTATGGCAGTATACACGCTATTAAAAATATAAGTTTTGACGTAAAACAGGGAGAAATTGTAACCTTAATTGGAGCCAATGGAGCGGGGAAGACCACCATACTTCAAACTTTGTCTCGAATGATTAAACCTACTGACGGAATGATTCTTTTTAAAGAACAGGATATCGAAAAAGTCAGCCCACAAAAGATGGTCTCTATAGGTATGGGCCATGTACCAGAGGGCAGACGAATTTTTGCCCAAATGACTGTACTAGAAAATCTTGAAATGGGAGCTTATTCAAGAAAGTCAAATAAAGCAGAGTTTAGCAAAGATTTAGAGTTGGTATTTAAAAGATTTCCTAGGTTAAAAGAGCGGATAAAACAATTAGCTGGTACTCTTAGTGGTGGAGAACAGCAGATGTTGGCCATTGGTCGAACGATTATGTCTCATCCAGAACTAATTTTATTAGATGAACCTTCTATGGGACTTGCTCCGATTTTAGTAGATGAGATCTTTAATATTATTGAAGAAATCAATAAAACAGGAACTACAATTCTACTTGTAGAGCAAAATGCCAATAGAGCCTTACAAATTGCTGACAGAGGATATGTTCTGGAAACAGGAAAAATCGTCATCCAGGGAGATGCAAAAGACTTGATTGAAAATGATGATATTAAAAAAGCGTATTTAGGTGGCTAGTCACCTAAATACGCTTTTTTTTTTGTAAGTTCTATGTATCTAAGTTGTAAGTAAAACCTTTGCCACCAATGGTGACTCATAGATTTTGTTGACCACCTGACTATCTAAAATAAAATTAGACTAAAATATTCAATCCTTCCACGGCCAACATTATAGGCCATTTTCTTTTATTTCTTTAAACTCTTCATAACCAATTTCTTTGAATCGATCCCTAAGCATTGTCAAATCCTCCTTTAATTAAATTAATATCATTAAATTATAGGATATAAGGACTATTAACTCGACATAAATGGTATAATATACTGTAATTACAAAATAATATGCGTAATAATTTGTAATATTTTGTTGACAACCTATATTATAAATATTATAATAAACTTAAATTCATATTATTAGTTATATATAAAATTTTATAAAGAGAGGGGCGATTCAAAGTTACGTATAAGTAAAGAATGTGATGAAAACGTTTTACTTTCAGTATGTATTTCATCTAAGCTATTTATCTTAAAATAGCACGCACATGTTTTGGCAATTCTTTTTAAAATATATTTTAATGGAGGTATCTTATGGACAACTCGAAACAAACAAAGAAACCCTTAAGTAAGGCATTAAAAACCTTTTACGGGGTTGGCGACTGTGCATTTTCGTTGATGACAAGTGTTGAAAACTACTTCTTCCCATTTTTCTTAACGAATCTTGCACAATTTGATTTAGGTTTAGCTGCACTTATCCAAACGATTACTAGTGGAGTTGACGCTGCGATTTCTTGGATTTATGGAGCAATTATTGATGGATCAAAACCTATGAAATGGGGACGATATCGCTCTTGGTTAATTGCATTACCATGGATTGTGCCTATACTCTACGCTTTACAATTTGTGAAGTTTGGAAACAATGCACTTAATGCGGTTACAATTATTATTGGATTCTTAGCTAGTCATATGATTTGGAATATTCCTTATGTTGCGAATGTATCTCTAATTACATTAGCTGCACAAACACCAGAAGACAGAGCTCAATTAACAGCGACAAGAGGCGCATGGGCAAATATGTCTAGGGTATTATTCCCTTATGTAGGTATTCCAATGGCATCTTTCTTTGCAGGAATAATTGGAGAAACAAATCAATATGCGGCAACAGCTTTTGTTTTAGGTTGTATTATGGCTGTTATGTATTACGTTCACTTTAAAATGTTTGATGGATACGAAGAAGTTGGTGTTGATACGAATGCAAAGAGCAAAAAAGCGGATAAAATGAGCGGTGGAGACATGGTTAAGTCACTATTCCAAAATCCTCCATTACTTATACTATTAATTGCTGATGTATCAAAATATCTATTTAACTTCCTTTTAGGTGGTATCGCTGTTTATTACTTTACATATGTTGCACAAAATCCGGCTTTATTACCAACTTATATTTTTATTGCCAACATCTTAGGTGTAATAGGCTCTTATGTAAGTAAAAACTTTTCTAAAGTATTATCAACTCGAACAGCTGCAATTGTATTCTTTGTAATCACAGCAGCAGTTTTAATAGCTGCAAAGTTACTTTGGGCATCTGTATCTGTTTATGTAGTTATTATCTTATTAAGTATTGGCCAGTTCTCATATGGTGTAAACTACTCTTTAATCCCTGCGCTATACGCTGACTGTGTTATTTATAGCGAATGGAAAACAGGTAAAAAAGCTTCTGGTTGGATTATGGGTCTTCAAAATCTACCATTAAAGGTCTCTATCTTATTAAGAGGTTTAATCATCTCTGCAGTACTTGCATCTGCAAACTTTACACCAGATATTGATCCAGCACAAGCAAGTGATGCATTGAAAAATGCCATTACAAATGGATTTATGTTAATACCAGCAATATTCTCTCTTGTTAGTGCAGTACTATTGGTTATAGGATTTAAAATCACAAGAGAAAAAGTTGTTGAATATCAAGAAGAGATTAATAGCCGAACAGTATAATAAATGATCTGAAAGTATATTGTACATGCATAAATAAATAGGAGGATGGTATCTTTTAGAAACCATCCTCCTTTCAACTAAAAAGATAAAAGAAATTATTATAATTTTATATCTATATAAAAGCATTTCTAAAGTTATAAGACATTATTTGTAGAGGGTGTTATTATGGGGAAATTTATTAAATTCTTAAAAAGTAAAGAGATTAGAGTACATCTTATTACTGCAGCCATTGGATTTATCATAGTTCTAATCGGATCTTTTTTCGTAGAATCTAAGAACATGTCCTTTACTGTAAATATTATTGGAACCATACTCATGCTTACTTCTACTCAGGAGATTATGAATAAGGTACCTAAAAATAAGTGAGTATAAAAAAAGTCCTTAAACAAAGATTTAAGAACTAATGCGAGTTATTTTATTTTGGTGCTCCCTCTGGGACGTATCCGCTAGCGCGTCTACCCTCCTCGCTCGCTTAAGGCTCGCTCAGAGATTTCTTCACTATTCAATATGCATTTAGCATATTGAATTGCTTCGCATCGTTTGGAAACCCTCTCAGGGTTCGAGTCCCATGGTATAAAAAAAGTCCTTAAACGAAGATTTAAGAACTAATGCGAGTTATTTTATTTTTGGTGCTCCCTCTGGGACTCGAACCCAGGACACCCTGATTAAGAGTCAGGTGCTCTAGCCAACTGAGCTAAGGAAGCGTATTTCGGAACAAGAATTATTATACTATGAAATAAAAAATAATGCAAGTAAAATATTAGGAAAAATGGAAACCTAGACGATCTAGTAGATTAAAATTTTATTGTAAAAAAATAATTTTTTAAATTATATATTGATTTTATTGGTCGGGTATAATATTATACTTATATAAAAGTATAAAGTGGGAGGCTGATTTACAATATTGGTATACATTAATTGACGTTAAATGTATAAGACAAAAAATAAAAGGGGTGTTTTAGATGAAGAAAACCCAGTTATTAGGGATTATTTTAGCAATAACAATTTTAATCGCAATGAATTTTATACCAGCTCAGGGTACATTAACTGAGGCGGGAGTACGATCAATAGGCGTTCTTTTGGCAGTATTGGTTTTACTAATTATGGAACCATTGCCAATAGGAGTAACTTGTTTTCTCGCAATTGCGTTGATGGTAGTGTTTAAAGTAGCAGCGGATATACCTGCGGCTGTAAGTGGATTTACGAATGCAATCGTATACTTTGTATTAGTTTCTTTTGGACTATCAACGGCTATTACCAAAGTACCACTATCCACTCGACTGTTGAAAAAATTGATGTTAATGTTCGGGAAAAATGTAAACATGATTATATTTGCCATTATGCTATGTTCTGCAATTTTATCATCTGTGATATCAAATGTGGCGACGACAGCTGTTTTCATTCCATTAGTATTAGGGTTTTTAAAGATCTATAAAGATGAAGATGCTAAAAAGAAAACAGGTAAAGCCATAATGATCGGTCTTCCAGTTGCTAGCATGATTGGAGGTATGATTACTCCAGCTGGTTCATCATTAAACCTAATGTGCATTAATTTATTAGAGCAGGCTACAGGAATAAGAATTACTTTTGTCCAATGGATGACTTTCGGAATTCCTTTAGTAATTATCATGTTGCCTATTGCTTGGCGGATTATCTTAAAGGTTTACAAACCAGTAGAATTATCCCAAGATGATATAAAAGCCTATATTAATGGTCTTGAGGTTCCAGATAAGATCGGTTTTCAAGAACTATATGTATTAGTCTTAATGATTGTTTTACTTGTATTGTGGATTTTAAGTTCCTGGTATCCAATGTTCAATGTAACGTTAGTAGCGATAATAGGATTTGTCTTCTTGTTCTTGCCTAAAATACAGATACTTACTTGGACAGAATACATAAACGACGTAAGTTGGGCTGCCTTTTTCTTAGTAGGTACCATCATATCTGTAGGCAACAATTTAGTAGCAAACGGTGTCAGTGACTGGATTGTCCAAACATTAATGCCAAGCTCTATTAATCTTCCACTATTTGGAATAATATTTATGATAGGTATTTTGATTTTCTTAATGCTAATCGTCGTTCCAGTGGCTCCCGCTCTTATAACAATGCTTGTAGTTCCGCTAGTAGGATTAGCAGCAAATATCGGGGTTAGCCCAATTATTACCATTATGACTTTGGGATTGTGTGTATCAAATTGTTACTTATTGCCTCTAGATACGGTTCCATTATTGACCTATATGACAGGGTATTATAAAATGGGAGAGATGGCTAAATCTACAGCCATTATCCAAGTGGTATTAGCAGCATTTGTAGCAATATGGGTTCCACTAGCAGGTATGTTATTAGGTATTTTATAATAAAGCGCCTTTGGTGCCTTATTTCTAAGTTGTACGTTCTACGTAAAAAATTGAGCAGTCGTTAAATGGTAGTTTAACAACCGCTCAATTTTTTTTCGCCTATAGGCAAGCTTTTGCATTTAGCTTTCTGTTTTTACGCTTGGGCATTCCACTTTCTACCTTACGCGTTTTTATAGTTTAAAAACTATTCATTCACGCAATTTCTTGTTATAATAGGATAAACATTAGGAAAAGATATTAAGACACTTACGAAGGGAAAGGCTTATGAACAAATTTGGAACAGCTATTTTACTAGCAGGTGGGAAGAGCAATAGGATGGGTTTTGATAAGCAACGATTAAAGGTCAATAATATTTCATTAGTAGAATATATTATAAATAGATTACATACAGTATTTGATGATATCTTAGTTGTTACAAATAATTCGGAGTACTATTCTACTTTACCTTGCCGAACTGTTCAAGATGAAATACCAGGTTTTGGACCATTAAGTGGGATACATGTAGGATTAAAAATGGCTAAAAATCAATACGCTTATGTTATGGCTTGTGATATGCCCTATATTAATTTCGATTATATTGAATACTTGAAAAATAGAATGGAACAGGTATATTGTGATGCCTGTGTTACAGTATTTAATCAGGAATGGATCGAGCCTTTTCATGGATTTTATTCAAAAAATTTAATAAGTCCTATAGAGGAGTACTTAAAAAGTGGAAAAAGGTCGGTTTTTGGACTCCTCAAGAACTTTAACAGTATTTATATCGAGGAAGAGATCGCCCGGGAATATAGCCCTAATTGGGATCTGTTCCTAAATATCAATACAAAAGAAGATTTACTCGAATTAGAAAAACAGTGGAGCAACCTAAAGATTTAGCATGGAAGAACTATTATTAGATTACCAATGGCTTATTTATCAATGAATTGATTTGATATATTTCAAAATGTTTTCCAAATTCGATATTAAAATTTTGGTACATGTCATAAGACGTTTTAACGATATCATCAATATCCTCATCAGATAATTTCATAAATTTGTATAAGTTGCGTATTTTGTATTCTATAAGCTCTTGTATGGATAAATCTAAGTAGTTTTCCACATATTTTTCTACAAGAGCCATAGTGATTGCAGCAATACACACTCTGATGAGTTTGACTTCTTTTGGAGAGATGTCTAAATCATAAATATTAACATGTAAACGATAGAAAAAGTCGATGATATCCGTTCTCTCATCTACTAGGATATTTTCCTGACATATTTCGTAATAAAATCGCCTATAATTTTCATTGGTGAGAAAGCCACTCATAAAGACCCAATTTTCTGCTGCTGTACCGTATTTTAGTTCGTAATAATTGTAGATTTTATTCATTTTTATCCGAACTAAATCTTTGACCTCTAATAAACTATTAGCGTAAATAATAGACGCAATATTTTTTTTCGTTTTAAAATGATAGTGTATAAGGCCAAGATTTACATCTGCTAATTCACAAATTTCTTTACATGAAGTTCCTTTATAACCCTTTTCATAAAAGAGTTTTTTACTAGCATCTAAAATTTTCTTTTTTGTTTCTGCACTTTTTTTATAACTTGCCATATGTAGTCTCCTTTTGTATATTATACCATAAAAATACTTTGAAAAATTATAAATTTATTAAAATTATACAAATACAATATTGATTAAAATCAAATAGTTTTAAAATCTAAAATATAGACTCAAAAGCAAAAAAATAAAATACTACAGAAATAGAAATACAAAAGAGGGCTAAAATTTAGCCCTCTTCTAAAATAGTTAATCTATCTTTATAATTAATTGTATTTACTTATTCTATTAATATTATTTGCGGATTAGCTCACGAACAGTTCCCATAATATTATCGCTTTTCTTTGTAGATATTCCCATAAAATAATACATAGGACAGAAACCTGTAATTCCTTCTGCAGTCTTCATAGCACCTAAAGTAATCATAAACTTTGATTTTTTGCATATCCCCATGCCAAACATAGTAAGCCCACAGGAAAGTCGAGCATAAGCGTCAATAAAGCCAATATTTTTTCGAACCAAAATAACCCCTCCATTTCTCAAAACTTTATAGTATTGTTTGAAGTATTGAAGAAATTATGCATGAGCTAGGTCATAAGTATTTCTCTAGGTTAATTTTTTTCTCATGTGCATTCCTTTGGGGGGCAGCAATCAGTTTAAAGCATTCCTCTTGGGTCTTATAAGGTGGCTATAGTGCTGATCGCTGGTTACTATTATCACTCTATGGCTATAAGCTTTGCTGAAGCTACCCCTTTTAATTCAGTAAGAGTTTCAATGAGGCGTTGAAGGGTTATGGATAAGTCTAGTATATCTAAAGTAATGGATACGATGGCATTGTCATTTATAGGAATATCTTGATTGATTGTCAGGATGTTTCCGTTTTTATCTGCAATAATATTTAAAATATTAGAGAGTACTCCTTTATGGTGCTCTAATACAAGAGATAAGGTTGCTTTTCGACCTCCTAATTGATTTGAAGGGACGAAGATATAGTCTTTATACTTGTAATAAGTACTTCTACTTATGCCAACTTTTTTTACAGCTTCACTTACACCTTTTACTTGATTACTGTCTATAAGCTTTTTAGCCTCAATTACTTTATCAAAATAATCAGGAAGTATTTCTTTGCTTATGATTAGATATTTTGTTATCATTTTACATCACCTTAATCCAGATAATCCGTAGATCTTTTAATTGAATATGAAGTTGTACTTTTTGAATTAACTACTATTTAGGTCATCCCTATATGCAAAAGTTGCACCGTTGACCTATGAGATTTGACCTTAGATCACTGCTGATGGCAAAGTGCCACAGGCACTTTGTCATCATACTTGAGTCCATTTTGCGCCATTATAGTCAATATCTACTTGTTGAATCATCCATTTTGATTTTAATCCACCTAAAACAGCTGGTATATTTCTTTGGAATTGTTCAGTATTTTCTACAATGCAGAGAAGGCTTGGTCCCGCACCACTTAAAAAACAGCTAAGGCCACCGTTACCTAATACTTTTTCCTTGATAAAGTCAAAGCCTGGAATCAATTCCTTACGATAAGGTTCATGCAATTGATCTTTTGATACAAGACGTAAGGTATCCTTATCTCCATCCATTAGAGAAAGCACCATTAAGGATGCATTGGCAATATTAGTGGCAGCATCTTTAAATGGGACTTGCTCAGGTAATACAACTCTAGATTGGCTCGTAGGCAATGTAAAGTCGGGAATGAGTACATAAAAACTGTAACGATCAGAAACTCGAACTTTTTTGTGAAAAATACGGTTTCTAGACGTGGTAGAAATATTTAATCCTCCAAAAAAAGCAGGAGCTACATTATCTGGGTGTCCTTCGATACCTACAGCCATTTCTAGGAGCTTTTCTGTGCTGTAGGGCTGACCAAGGAGTAGATTGGCTCCTATGAGACCAGCTACAATGCAAGTAGCGCTACTACCTAATCCACTGCTAAGGGGAATATGAGTTTCAAATTTTATGTATAGACCCCTTGGAACATGCTCCCCTTTATAATAATCATTAAATAAGGCCATGGCAGAGGTATATACTAAATTATTTTTATTGTTTGCAATCTCACAGTTTTCAAAAATCAAATCATCTGCATAATCAATGAAAAAGTGGTTATATAAATTTAATGCCAGACCAAAAGAATCAAAACCTGGACCAATATTTGCGCTAGTAGCAGGTACACTTATCTTATACATTAAAGTAAAATTTCTCCTACAGTTTCTTTCATCTTGTCTGATGGAATGACTTTTTTATGAAGAACTGCAGAATCTTTTAATTTTTTAATTGGCTCAGGAATTGTAAGACTTGTCTTTTCGGCTAACTTATCGATCAATTCATATACTTCTAAATCGCTATTTTTAAAGATGGACTCATATACTGCTTCTGGGAATTTAAAAGGGCTGGCTGTTGACAGTATAATATTTGTCCTTTCATCAGATGTATTCTTCACATAGTCTTCACATACTTTGTAGGCTACCGCTGTATGAGGATCTAAGACATAATTGTATTCTTCATAAACTTGACCTATGACCTTTTTTGTAGATTCTTCGTCAGAGTAAGAGCTATAAAAGAGCTCTGAAATAACAGATTTCATCTCTTCGGGAACAGTATAGCTGCCCTTGGTATTTAATTCCTTCATTAAATTGACGATAAGTTCTTGATCATTATTACTAGCGTGGTACAACATTCGTTCAAAATTACTAGAGATCAATATATCCATTGATGGAGAGATGGTCTTAATGAAGTCTCTGTTTTTATTGTAGGTTCCTGTTTTAAAGAAATCGTGGAGGACATTGTTAGAATTAGAGGCGCAAAGTAGTTTGTGAATAGGTAGTCCCATTTTCTTTGCATAATATCCAGCTAAAATATCGCCAAAATTACCTGTAGGAACAGTAAAGTTGACGGAATCGTTTAATGCGATAGCGCCTTTTTGAACTAATTCCATATAGGAGCTAAAATAATAAACCACTTGAGGAAGAAGTCTACCAATATTAATGGAATTTGCAGATGACAATATAATCTTCTCTGATTTTAGTTTTTCTTTAAACTCTTTATTATTAAATATTGATTTTACGCCATTTTGCGCATCGTCAAAATTACCTTCAATCCCTAATACATAAACATTGTTTCCTACTTGAGACGTCATTTGCTTTTTCTGGATATTGCTTACCCCTTCTGAAGGGTAAAAGACAATGATTTTTGTGTTTTCTACATTTGCAAATCCTTCTAAAGCTGCTTTACCAGTATCACCAGAAGTAGCTGTTAAAATGACAATTTCATCTTCTACATTTTGTAGTGTTGCTGAAACTTGAATAAGGTAAGGCAATATGCTTAGTGCCACATCTTTAAAGGCTAAAGTAGGACCGTGAAATAATTCTAAAATATGGTGATTGCCGAGGCTCACCACAGGAGCTACTTGGGGCACTGAAAACTTATCATAAGCTTTACCTATAATGTCTTTTAAATAATCTTCATCAAATTCAGGAAGATATTTAGAGAGAATAGAGTAACAAATTTCTTTATAAGATTTATGGACTAAACTTTTTAGGTCCATTTGAGGAAAAACAGTTGGTACGAATAGTCCACCTTCATCGGATATACCTTTTAGTATGGCCTGAGAAGCTGTCATTGTTTTGTCTGAACGAGTACTTTTATAAGAAATGTTCATATTAACCTCCAAAAATATTATTGTTTTATTCTATTGTCTATGATAAAATGTTTCTAAAATAAAAACAAGTGTTTTCGAAATAAAAACATAAAATATTTAGGTGGTGTTGACGTGAAGATAGGATTGTTAGGTCTCGGTACTGTCGGGACT
>NZ_CALNCS010000192.1 GCF_937875145.1 Alkalibaculum bacchi
GGAAAACGCCGCTATCGCGGCTTAGGGCCTGTCAACGAAAATGGGGTAATTTCACAGAAGGGCATTGCTGAAAAGCTCGGTGTCCCCAATGCCAGGATCAGCGAGATCGAAGGAGAGAAGCGGCTATGCCCCGGGATAAGAGCTGAGTACGACCGACTGCTGAGCGTTCTGCTGGAAAATCAAATTCAAGCTTGACACAGTATAGGAGCGTCATTCGGCACACGATCCTCTGGCCAGGTGTTCGATCTTTATATTATTAAAAGTGGGGGTGTGTTATACGTATTGCTTGAAGATATGTGTTTCTAAGGTGGTAAGAGCGATTAGCTATGAGAGTATTCAGACTACTAGGATTTTGTCGTAGACTCTGGTAGGTTTCAATCACTGTATATAAGAAGTGCATAGGCCTATTTGATTTAGCATCTAGTAAAAGACTAAAATTTAATAACTTTGGAGTGCAGAGCGTCTTAAGATGATTGGAAAAGAGAGCTCCTCATGAGCGTGTGCTCGAAAATCATTGATATATAAGGCATGTGCCTATCTATACTTGAGTTTTGTGGACGCTCTAATAACAAGTTTAGTTGGAATAATACGTGTTTCCTTCTTGCGGTCTGGATCCTTAATTCGGGTGATCATGAGTGATGCTGCTTCATAGCCCATTGTATAAGGATCAGTCATGAACGTTGTGACACCTACATCTAATGTTGATGCCCAGTCCCAGTCCATACTACGAGCCCATCCCCAATCATCGGGTCCGCAGATACCTATCTGATCTGGGATTTTAAGCTTTAGCTTACAAATTGCATTAAATGTAGCAATCAAAGTCACTGTATTAGTGGCATAAATAGCAGGTATTATATTTTTGGGAGTAGAAGCAAGCATCGCATTTAAAGCCATTTCAACAGTTGAAGCTTCCCAAGGGTTTACTATATAAATGTCCTTTGCAACATCTTTGATACCAAAATAAGAAAGATCGCCCTCGGCAAAGGCATCGCGTCTAGCAGTGCGAGCTGAGTTGTTTTCAAATGGTTGCGTGAACAGCACTGCACGACCAAAGCCTTGATGATGGATTTCATGCATAAGCTTTAATGAAGGCTCACGATATGAAGACAGAGCAATATCAAATGTATGATCATCAATGAGTCGGTCAACAAGTACGATGGGCATTCCTGTTGTTGATAGGGAGATAAGTTCATCGTTTTTGGATGTAGTTGTATTAACTATGAGCCCATCAATTTGGTGACCAATAAGGGATTCTATAAGTTCATGCTCACGTTCAGGGGAATCTCCTGCATCGGTGAAAATGGGAGTGTAATTATCCTTGCGTAATCGGTTGCTAATACCATTAAGCAACGAGGTTGCGAATGGGGTAGTAATATTAGCAACAATGACACCGATAAGAAATGACCTCTGAGTTTTTAGGCTTCGTGCCACAGCACTAGGGTGGTAATGCGCGATTTGAATGGCCTTCTCAATGCGGGTGCGCGTTTTCTCGCTTAAAAGATCCTGCTTGCCATTAATATAGCGGGAGACCGTTGTTTTTGATACGCCAGCGGCTGTAGCTATATCGTTGATAGTGGCTTTCCCTTTCATAAGTCTCTTTCATGATTGTCTGTTTTAAGGTAAATAACTTCGATCAGCATACAAAATCAATTTTATTATTTCTATACTAGCAAGTTTGTTCTTGGGTTTACGAATGTTCTGAAAATTATTGGTGTGCTAATGGAGAACGTACTGCTTTTGCTAAGCTCAATGTAGAAGTTAGCCTAAGAGTGAGTTGGTTGTATATCTTAGCTTATGCGCGATAGGGTTTTACTTAAAATGGAACCGATACCAAATATTTTCACATTCTAGACCATAACGTAACGATACGTTAAAAAGTAAATCAGCTCGTTCGGAGAATTAATCTTGAAAAATACAACGTTATGGGTATAGGATCTTCATTGTAATAGTTAATATATAAAATATCTTAGTAATTTATCTGTTGAGGATTGGAAATGGTAACGATTTCAAAATGGAGGCTATACAGATAAAAACCTTTGGGACATGAATGAAAGTTGTTGTAGATGCTTGGAGTAACACAGTCTCAAGATAAAGGGGATGCTTATTAATGAAGAACTTCATGAATGACAAAGATTTTTTACTCTCCACACAGACAGGGGAAAAGCTTTTTCATAATTTTGCTGAAAATTTGCCAATAGTTGACTACCATTGCCATATTTCTCCGAAAGAGATTTTTGAAGACAAGTCCTTTTCATCTATTACTGAGGTTTGGCTTGGAGGAGATCACTATAAATGGCGGCTCATGCGAGCTAATGGCGTAGATGAGCGTTACATTACTGGGGACGCGCCGGCACGGGAGAAGTTTCAGAAATGGGCAGAGACTCTAGAGCGTTGTATTGGGAATCCTGTTTACGAGTGGAGCCATCTGGAGCTTAAGCGCTTCTTTGGATATGAGGGAAATCTTAGTGGTAAAACGGCTGAAGAAGTTTGGGAGCTTGCAAACAAAAAGCTCGCAAGTCGCGAATTTTCTTGCCGCAACTTAATTCGTCGTTCAAATGTTCGTTTAATTTGTACTACTGATGATCCAGCTGATTCTCTTGAGTGGCATAAACGCATTGCCGCTGATGATAGTTTCGATGTCCAGGTAGTTCCGGCAATGCGTCCTGATAAGGCCTTGGGTATTGAGAAAGAGGGCTTTGGTAACTATGTAGCTCAGCTCTCTGAGGCTGCTGGTATGCCTATTAAGTCTTTTGCCGATTTTACGCAAGCTCTTTCCAAGAGGTTTGACTTCTTTGCTGAAATGGGTTGTAAGGCATCAGATCATGCCCTTGACTATGTTGTAGATATCCCTGCAACTGAAGCTGAGCTTGAGCAGATATTTGCTGCCCGTTGTGCTGGGAAGACTGTCAGCAATGAAGATATTCTTAAATACAAGACTGCTTTTATAAAATTTGCAGCTTCTGAATATGTGCGACTTGGATGGGCAATGCAGCTTCATTTTGGTTGCAAGCGGGATAATAACTCAACCATGTTTAAAAAGCTTGGTCCCGATACTGGTTATGATTGCATAAGAAATGGGCAGATGGCCTCTGATCTGTCTGACTTCTTAAACGATATCAATGAAACAAGTGGGCTGCCTAAGACGATTCTTTATAGTCTTGATCCGAATGACACCATGATGATAGATACCGTTATGCAATGTTTTCAGCAGGCGCCAGTTGTAGGCAAACTCCAGAATGGAGCTGCTTGGTGGTTCAATGATTCTGAAACTGGTATGCGAGCGCAAATGACTGCCTTAGCCAATGAAGGGGTTCTCGGCAATTTCATTGGCATGCTTACTGACTCGCGTAGCTTTTTGAGCTATCCACGCCATGAATACTTCCGTCGTGTACTCTGCGGACTCCTCGGTGAATGGGTTGAGCAAGGTAAATACCCCAATGATGAGCAGGCTCTTGCCCACCTCGTACGCGATATTAGCTATAACAACGCAATTCGTTACTTTAACTTTGACCTTAGCGAAGAAGAGTAGGGAAGAGGGACTAATGCGGGCTCTAAGCTATGATGGCCTAAAAGATATGGGATACAAGGGCTTTTTGGTCCCAAAAGATGCTCCTGAGAAAGTCTTACAATTTGGTGAGGGGAATTTTCTTCGTGCATTTGTAGACCGTTATTTCGACCTCGCTAATGAAGCGCTTGGTTGGAATGGCA
>NZ_CALNCS010000193.1 GCF_937875145.1 Alkalibaculum bacchi
CCAAGCCTTATTTATTCAGGCAATGTTTGCGAATTTAAGCTGGGAAAGTTGAGTTTATTATTTATTCATCTTTAATATTTTAATTTATAGCTTAAGAGTCTCATGCCATTTAAAATAACCACTAATATACTTCCTTCATGTACTAACATTCCTATAGACATGTTCATCCATTCACTGAAGAATACGCTGGCAAGGAGCACTAATACAACTCCAACTGCAATAAAAATATTTTGGCGCATATTACTAGCGGTTGCTTTTGTCAAACCTAGTGCATGTGGTAATCGGCTAAAATCTGAATTCATTAGAACTACATCCGAAGTCTCTATGGCTACGTCTGTACCGCCTCCCATTGCGATTCCAATTTGAGCTAGAGCAAGGGATGGACTGTCATTCACTCCATCACCGACGAAGGCAACAATTTGACCTTTTCCTTGTAACTTTTCAATATATGCAGATTTATCTTCTGGCAACATGTGTCCATGAGCTTCTGTAAGACCTAGTTCACTTGCTACTAAATCAACGGTTCCTTGATTATCTCCTGAAAGGACTACTAGGTTTTTAACACCTAATTTCTTTAGCTTTTGAAGGTCTTCTTTTACTCCTGGTCTAATTTGGTCACGAATACCCATTAGGGCTTGTAACTTTCCGTCAACAGATGTAAGAACGAGTGAGTTTCCATTCTTTTCAAACCTCTTAATATCTGAAAGAGCTTTCTCGCTTAAAGAGACGTTTTCTTGCTCCATGAGAAAAACATTTCCTATTGCTATTCTATGATTTTCTACTTGAGCCACAATTCCGCCACCTTTAACAACATCTGTCTTTTCAACACTGTATTGTTTTGTCTCTCCAATATGTTCCACCACTGCATTCGCTAATGGGTGGTCTGATTCCTTTTCAACACTTGCTACATAAGCCAATACTTCCTCCACATTATCTGTATACATTTCCTGATCTGCTACTTTAGGATTTCCAATTGTCAAAGTACCTGTTTTGTCAAATACAATTGTATCTACTTTACTAAAATCTTGAATCACTTCGCTGCCTTTTAAAAGAACACCGTGTTTTGCTCCATTACCAATACCAGCAACATTTGAAACAGGTACGCCGATAACTAACGCTCCTGGGCATCCAAGAACTAATACTGTAATGGCCAGTTCGATATCTCTTGAAAATAACCATACGATAAAAGACAGAACCAAAACAGCTGGGGTATAATATTTAGAGAATTTATCGATGAAACGTTCTGCTTCTGATTTGGAATCTTGTGCTTCTTCAACAAGCTCGATGATCTTACCAAAAGTAGTATCTTCTCCTACACGATCTGCCATAATCTGGATGGTTCCATTTTCTAAGATTGTTCCTGCATACACTTTTGTATCTTTCTTTTTACTTACTGGAAGAGATTCACCTGTAATACTTGCTTCATTTATATGCCCTTCTCCGCTTAAAACCGTGCCGTCAACAGGAACCTTTGCGCCGGTTTTTACGAGTAAAGTATCTCCTACGTCAACTTCATCTACTTCTACTTCTTCAAATTCGCCATTTTCCATTTGTTTTAGGGCACTTTCCGGCGCCATTTCTGTTAGTTCTTTAATTGCAGATCGTGTTTTGTTTAGTGTTCGTTGTTCTAAATAGGCTCCAAATAAGAATAAGAATGTAACAATAGCTGATTCTTCAAGGTTCTTAATTAAAAATGCTCCAACAACTGCAATGGTAACTAAAACATCGATGCTGACAACTTTTACTCTTAATGCTTGGTACGCTTGGATTGCAATAGGCGCAACGCCTAGAACAGATGCTATACCTAAAGACCAAATCGCTATACTTTCATTTTTAAAGCCTAATTCACTAATAAATCCAATAAGGATTAAAATCCCACTGATTACGGTTATGTGATTTTTCTTACTTAATATAAATCTCTGCATATTTACTCCCTCCCCCTTTTATTTTTGGGTTTCTTATACGCATATGTTCCTATTTGAAATGGATGTAATCCATTTGTTTACCTTGTTATAATCCAGAAAGCAATTTGTTGCTTTTGCTTTCTGGATTTAGTCTTTCATCTTAAGCTTGATAAGCTTGATCTACATCAGCTAACATATTGTATACAGCTTCAAAGCTTTCACAAACATCGCCTGGAACAGTGTAGTGGTTTGTGATTTCCCGTAGTTTAGATAATTCTTCGTTTAATTCAGGTTTTTCTGATCCTGCAGCTTTTATTTTCTCGTTAATCGCATCAAATAATTTTTTCACATCATGAAATTCTGGATGATTATCTCCATGAACTCGATCTACAACTGGTACATATTGTTCTAATCTCTTAAAATGGCTTTCCTTCACTTGATTAAATGTTAATTGGTTTGACATATCTATTCCCTCTTTCTTGTTTTGTTTGATTTCTTGATTACATCATACCAATTATGTAAAGTATTTAAATTGATCTATATCAAGTTTATTGATATTTTTTATTATATAGATTATGATATACTCAATACATATTGTAAAGGGTGTTTTATTTGAAAAATATTAACCGAATTTTAATGAGGATTCATTTATTCGTTGGAATTGGTGCTTTTTTTGGGGGAGTTTTTGGTATGACGAGTCCGAGTGGAGCGGCATTTGGCATGCCAGCTAGTAAGTATTTAATAGGGTCACCATTTAAAGACTTCTTTGTTCCTAGTCTTTTTTTGTTCGTCATTATAGGGATTGGAAATATTGTAGGATTTCTATTTCATTTGCGTAAAATCAAATACGATAATCTGTTGAGCATGGGCCTTGGTCTCATTTTATGTATGTGGATTGTCATTCAATGCATTATCTTATCTAATATTAATCCTCTTCATGTAATATTTTTTGTTATTGGAGCAATACAAATTTTATTACCTATATCAAAAAATAGAAAAACCAAAGATGCCTAATGGTGAAAGTACTTTATAAACTGTATAATTTACACTTCATCTTTAAGCTTTAATTATTAAAAGTATATTATATAGCGAGGCAATGAATTCTAGAGATTATCCTTTGATATATTATGAGATTTCTAAAATCGTAATATAAAGAAGTGCCTACGACGCTTTAGTCGCTAGTCATTAGTCACTAGCATTAGGGTATTCCTTTAGGGTCAAGATCTTTCGCTTGCGCTCAAGATGACTGGACAGGAGTCAATGTCAAAAGTAGGACTTTCTTATTACATAAAAAAACAGAGTAGAAATATTTCAATATCTACTCTGAAAGAAATCTGATTTAGATTTATGAAGGAAGCATAGCACTTCCTTGTAAATCTATTATTTATTTTATGCTTGTCTTTTTTATAAACTAGTATCTGCTTCTTCAACATCTTCTTCTACTACTTGAATCTTTGGCTCTGTTACAACAACGATAACATCATCAGCATTATTTTGTGCAATGATACCATCTGCTAGTGTAAGATCCCCTACTTTAACTGTATCGCCTTTTTCTAAATTAGATACATCAATATCAATAGTCTCTGGAGTATTTTGTGGTAAACATTTTACTGTTACTGCATCTAGACTAGTAGCCAATAACAATTTCTTTTTCTCTAATGATTCCATACCTGTAAATCGAATAGCAACATCCGTCTGAATTTCTTCAGTAAGGGATATTTTGTGAAAATCTACATGTAAGATTTCTCTGCTTATAATATCGTTTTGAATTTCTTTGATAACGACAGTATAAGGATCTTGGTCGGGTAATTCTAATTTAAATACCCCATTTCTACCTGATGTAGTTAGCATATTCCTAAAATCATCCTTTTTAATGGATACAGATACAGCTTGTATTTCTTTTCCGGATATAGCTCCAGGTAAATAACCAGACTTTCTTAATCTTTTATTAGCACTAGAACTAGCCCTACTACGTTGATTAATTTTTACCGTATTAATTTTCATGGAACATTCCTCCTTTATTGTTATATATAGTATATATCATTCATAGTTTTAAATCAATTTTACACACTATACAGATAGTATTTCTATATTTTAGGAAAAATATTCCTATTCCTATAAATTAATTTATTTCAATTTTGTCTGGTTTTATACTATATAATCTCTTGCTTAAGTACATCTATAATATTTTCTCTTTTAATCTTTTTACTAGAGTAAAGCATTGATACTCCAACTATCACAAATACTGCAATTATTGCTATAGAAACACTCACCCATGGAATCTCAAATACAAAGCCAAACTTAACCATAAGTGTTTTGTGTATTAAATACATCACAACAAAACTTATTGGAAGCCCGTATAATAGAGCTTTTATACCATAGAATAAGCTTTCATAATTTATCATTTTATTAAATTCTTTAGGTGTCATTCCAACAGATTTCAGCATTGCAAACTCTCTTTTCCTAAGTGCTATGCTAGTTGATATCGTATTAAAAATATTGGCTACACATATTGAGGCAATGAGTAAAACAAAGGCATATGTGAATACAGACATTAATACGATCATCTGTTCTTCTCTTTTCCTATTCATATATATATTATAAATAGCCATTTCATCTTCACCATATAATCCTTGAATTTCTTCACTGTCTTCTTGAAGTTTTAAAGGATTATCACTTTTTAGATATAGTGCCCTATTTACGCTCTCGCTCATATTCATATTATCTTGTATGATTTTATAAAAAGCATCCTCAGATACAATTACATTAAAACTATCCTTGTAATTAATAGAAGAAAATATTAATGAAGAAGAAAATATAAACATTATAATTCCACTAACTGGATTAATAATAGCAGATAAAATAATTCCTATAGCTGATATCCCTATCATTAATGTAAATAAAACTCGAATTTCTCTATTTCTTAGGATACTAATCACCCACCTTGTATCCAAGACCACGTACCGTCTTAATAATTGTAGGTTTCTGAGGGTCATCTTCTAATTTTTCACGTATTCTTTTAATGTACACTGTCAACGTGTTATCATTTACAAAATCTCCTGCCACATCCCAGATTCCTTCTAGCAGCTGACTTCGAGATAACACCTGACCTTTATTTTTAACAAAAGTTAATAATAGACGATATTCTAATGCGGTTAGATTGACTTCTTCACCATCTTTATAAACCTTTGCTTCGAGTGTATTTATTCGTAAACTATTATTTCCAAGAATAATAGTTGAACCATCTTCCTTATGATATCTTCGTAGTACTGATTTTATTCTAGAAACAAGCTCTCTAAGGCGAAATGGCTTTGTTATATAATCATCTGCTCCCATATCAAGCCCCATAACCACATTGACTTCGTCATCACAAGCAGTTAAAAATATAATGGGTATATCTCTTTTATCTTTTATTATTTTGCATAGCTCATAACCTGTTCCATCTGGCAAAGATATGTCAAGTAAACATAGACCAAATTCATTTTCAATTAGGGCCTTTTTCCCTGAGGCAACATCATGGCATAAAACTATAGTAAACCCTTCTTTTTCTAAAGAATACTCTAAAGCAGAGGCTATCGTTTTATCATCTTCGACCAACAAAATCTTCAAATTACCACCTCATTCATTAAGTTAATATTATTATAACATTTCACAAAACAAAGATGGCATTAGGTCAAGAGTATTATATAGAAATAGCACTTAAACTTTTTATTCATTTAGTGCTAAAATATCACGCTCCTAGCCTTTTATTGTTTTGGGATTAAAGTTATAATAATTACACAACACAAGAAAACATTTTATGAATTGAATTTAGATTTTTTCTAATTATTATTGACAATATATTCTAACAAGTATAATATAAGTAAAAAGAAACTGTTGATAGAGAGAAGTAAACTATAAACTATACTTATAGAGATCTGCAGGTGGTGGAATTGCAGAAGTAAAAGAGTAGTCGAATGGGCTCTAGAGGGTGGCTGCAAAATATTTAAAGTAGTGGCCAACGGAAACTCCTACCGTTATCAGAGGGAGTGCACATGATGGTGTGTAACTAAGTGGATCTTTATAAGATCAATTCGGGTGGTACCGCAAAAGTCTAAGCTTTTGTCCCAAAACAATTTTGGGATAAAATCTTAGACTTTTCTTTTTGCGCGAACTAATGAGCCGAGCGAAAACGAAGTTTTCGTAGTATATATGTAATGTAACAGACAAATAGCTTGCTATTTGGGCTGTGAAATTATATATACGTAATATTATCTATTAATAATCAATCCTGTAAACAATAAGTCAGAAATCTTGACAATATATAAATCTAAATGCCAGAAATCAAATACCTATGTTTCTGGAAAAAATGAAAGGAGAGAGAATAATGACAAAAATACCTTACAAAACATATCTAACAGAAGACGAGGTGCCAAAGCAATGGTACAATATGCGAGCCGACATGAAAGAACAACATGACCCTTTTCTTAATCCAGAAACATTAGAGCCTCTGTCAACAGAAGATCTATATCCTATATTCTGTGAAGAATTGAGCAAACAAGAAATGGATCATACCACAAGGTATGTGGATATTCCTGAAGAGGTACAAGAATTTTATAAGATGTTTCGTCCCTCTCCACTTATAAGAGCCTATAATTTAGAAAAGGCATTGGGCACACCTGCAAAAATTTATTACAAATTTGAGGGAAATAACACCTCTGGCAGCCATAAACTTAATTCAGCGGCTGCAATGGCTTATTATGCGAAAAATCAAGGGCTTACCTCTGTGACTACAGAAACTGGTGCTGGACAATGGGGTACTGCTTTATCTATTGCATGTGCTCATTTCGGTCTTGATCTTACTGTTTTTATGGTAAAGACCTCCTATGAACAAAAGCCTTTTCGAAAATCGGTCATAGAAACCTATGGAGCAAAGATTATTCCAAGCCCATCTATAACTACAGAAGTAGGTCGTGCTATACTAGAAAAAAATCCTAATACCGGAGGCAGCCTAGGATGCGCTATTTCAGAGGCGGTAGAGCAAGCAATAAAACAAGAGCAATCAAGATATGTGCTCGGTTCTGTGCTAAATCAAGTGCTATTGCATCAGTCCGTCATTGGTTTAGAATGTAAGACTGCCCTAGAAAAATTAGGCGAATATCCAGACATTATCGTTGGTTGTGCAGGTGGTGGATCTAATTTAGGTGGATTGATTGCGCCATTTATGCAAGATAAAATTACAGGTAAGAAAAACCCACGGGTTATTGCTGTCGAACCAGCTTCATGCCCTTCCCTTACTAGAGGTAAATATGCTTATGATTTTTGCGATACTGGTCGTATAACGCCACTAGCCAAAATGTATACTTTAGGAAGTGATTTTATGCCATCTCCTAATCACGCTGGAGGACTTAGATATCACGGAATGTCACCTATCCTTTCTAAATTGTATAATGATGGCTATATAGAAGCCATATCTGCAGAGCAAACTACAGTATTTGATGCAGCAGTAAAATTTGCCAAACTAGAGCAGATCCTTCCTGCACCAGAGTCATCTCATGCAATTTACGGTGCTGTAAAAGAAGCTTTAAGGTGTAAAGAAACAGGTGAGCAAAAGACCATACTTTTTGGTCTTACAGGCACAGGTTATTTTGATATGGCAGCTTATAATCAATATAATAACAAGACCATGAATGATTACATTCCTACAGATGAAGATTTGCAACGAGGTTTTGATAGCTTGCCTAAGGTAGATTAATAGAGCGGACACAGTTCGCTTCTATATTTTCTTACCTTTAGACAAGTTATGATTTTTTTTCGCTTTTTAATTTATAGGCACTAATATGGTACTAATTATATAGAAAGAAGAGTTTATATTGAAAGAAAAGACAATACAGTTTTTAAACGATACTCGAGTTGCTTTTACTTGTAAAGGAATTGTGGTAGGTATAGCGGCTGGCTTTGTTGTAAGTCTTTTTCGCTTGATCATCGAAAAAGCATCTCATCTCGTATTTAATGTGTATGGATTGTTGAAAGAGGAACCTAAATGGATCATTTTATGGGTGTTGATTTCATTAATTGTCTCTCTATTTATCGGTTACCTAATCAAAAGTGAGCCTAATATTAAAGGAGGAGGAATACCTCAAGTAGAGGGGGAACTCATTGGAGCTATTAAAATGAATTGGTGGTCCGTCTTATGGAAAAAATTCATAGGTGGGATTTTATCTATTAGTTCCGGTGTGTTTGTGGGTGCAGAAGGGCCTTCTATCCAATTGGGTGCTGTAGTGGGACAAGGGATTAATCACTTTTTAAAGGGCAAGCGAATGGATGAGAAAATACTCATTTCTAGTGGTGCTGGTGCTGGTTTAGCTGCTGCCTTTAATGCACCTATTGGAGGACTAATGTTTGTACTAGAAGAAATCCATCATCATTTATCCCCTTTACTATTGCTAACCACTCTTGTTTCAGTGGTTACCTCTAACTTTATCTCTTTGAATATCTTTGGTCTACAACCTGTACTATACATTGGAAAGTTAAATATCTTTCCTACGCAAGCCTACGGTCATTTAATTCTATTAGGAGCAATCTTAGCAGCACTAGGAGTACTATATAATAAAATTGTATTTATACTCCCTAAGATTTATGGATTGATTCCTCGTCTATCCCCTAATTTTTATGGAATCATTCCATTCATAATCGTCATACCTATAGGCATAATTTATCGTGAAATTATCGGAAGTGGTAGTGAAATTGTTCTCGATCTTGGAACCACTTTTCCAGAATTAAAGGTAATTCTCATAATCTTTGTCATACGATTTGGGTTTTGCATGATTTCTTATGGAGCAAATTTACCTGGGGGAAATTTGATTCCCATCCTCTCTTTAGGAGCGATTATTGGAGCAATATATGGAACTTTCCTTTTTAACAAAATGGGAATCGACCAAATTTTTATAAGGAGTTTCATCGTTTTCGCTATGGCAGGTTATTTTTCAGCGATTTGCAAAGCACCACTTACTGCTATATTTTTAGTAACAGAAATGGCTGGAACCCTCAATCAGCTTATGCCCTTGGCAGTTATTTCACTTACTGCGTATTTAGTCTCTGATTTGCTCGGTGGCGAACCATTATATGAAGCCCTTTTAGAGCGCTTAGTAGGTAAATACAGAGGAAATTTAACTGGCAAAAAAGAAATTATCGAAATTCCAGTCGTAATAGAAAGCTGCTTAGATGGCGGTATGATACGAGATTATAAGTGGCCAGAAGAAGCTCTCATCACCTCCATTAGACGTGGTGAAAAAGAAATCATCACCCATGGGGATACCATTATCCGTTCAGGAGATTACTTAATCATATTGACAGATCAAGGGGTAGCTAACAAAGTTCGCCAAGAGGTTGAAAGAATGAGTGTTCATTCAAATAAGAATGCTCAGAAATTGCAAATACAAAGGTGAGGTACCTAGTAGAATATAGAAAACAAAAAAATATAAGGGGCGAGTTCATAATATTTTTATAATCTTCGCCCCTTATATCTTGTACCCACTAGTCATTAAATCTTGCTTATATTCTTTTATACCCTTGCTAAGATTGGTTAATCATTTTGGGAAAGAATAAGAATATATTTTTGTTCTTCTCTTAGTGTAACCCATGCTAATATAACATCAATCACATACTTCAATCATATCAAACGACGACTATCAATAATTTCTCGATTTTTCTTTTTTATCAATATATACAGAACCATCTCTTTGTAACTGAGCGTATAAAACATCTTTTACACTATTAATTCCTTGTATTTTAAGCTGATCAAGTAGCCATTGACTGTTCAAATTAACTTCTTGTAAGCTTTTATTTACCATTTTTCCATCAATAATTAAATCTGTTGGCAGATATTTAATTGTTTGGTTTTGAATATCCAAATCATTTTTTACAACATTTTCACTACCTGGATATTTTAAAATTGTTAGTTGACCATTCGTTTCTAATATAGCATATTGCACATCTTTAATTGAAAACTGATTACGGCCAGCTAAACGTACCATTAACGCCATCTTTTTTACCAATGAATGA
>NZ_CALNCS010000194.1 GCF_937875145.1 Alkalibaculum bacchi
TAACAAAGGCTTATAGCCGTAGAGGAAACCACCCGTTGGACGGGTGGTCCTCATTCCATCTCTTAGCGCAAACATCTTCTCTACCTTTAAATAATGATTGGAATAACTCAATTTTTTCTTTACTTGAGCTTTTTTTAGTAATTAGTTTACCCATTTGTTCTACATCATTTACAGTAAATATTGTACTATCTTTAATATAATTCTCTTCTGGTTTTTTAATAATAAGTTTTAATCTGAGTTGCTGGATTTCAGCCCTTAAGCACTTATTCTCTTTCTCTAACAACTTATACTTTTTATATAGTTCATCATACTTCATCCTTAAATACCGCTCCATTTTCTACATTATTATAATAGTACAATTTCTGTTATAGATCCATTAGGCTTAGGGATATAGACATTGATTAAAAGCTTATTATCTCCTTCTAATTTCTCAAGAAATTGAAAAGTTAGGTACTCCCCATAACTACCTTTATCAAATATTGTGTTAAATACCCCATTACCACTTGCTGCCTTGTAATCAGATTTTTTAAATGCATTATTAATGAATAGAACCTTTATAAGCACAAATACAAAAGGGATTGTTGCAAGTATAATCATATAGAACAGAAAATCTTCGATCATAATATTGCCTCATTTCTTACATACTTTAAAACCTGAATACGTATTTGAATAATGGTAAACAAAATCCTAGTCATAGTACTTCCATAGATTTCCTTCATAATTTTTTTAAAGTTTTCTACTCATTATCATATTTTCAAACTACAACAACCCATTCTCCGCAAAACTATAATAACTCTCCCCAGCCACAACAATATGATCTAACAACTTAATCGAAATCGCTTCTGCTGCCACCTTAATCCTCTTGGTTACTTCGATATCTGCTTTTGATGGCTGCATGCTTCCTCCTGGATGATTGTGAGCTACCATAATGCTGTTTGCTTGGTGCCTTAGAGCCGTTTCTACGATGAGCCTTGGGTATACAGGAGCTTCGTTGATGGTGCCTTCGTGTAGTAATGTGGCGTGGTTTACTCTGTTTTGGCTATCTAAGCAGATTACGTAAAACACTTCATATAGCCTGCCAGTAAATAAGGAGACAGCGTATTCACCTGCTTTTGAAGAGCTATTAAGCTGTGGCTTATCTTTAAATTTTCCATGATTGTACCTTCTTGACAAGGACGGGATAAGAGAAAGTAGGATGGCAGAGTTTTCGGTCAGTCCTCCTTTAGCACATAGCTCCTTTGGGTCTGCATCAAATACACCAGATAAGGAGCCAAACTCTTTTATGAGCGTATGAGCTAGTTCGTTGGTATCCTTCATGGGAATGCAATAAAAAAGAAGAAGTTCTAAGACTTCATGATCTTGAAAATGGTCTAAACCCTCTGCAAGATATCGATTTTTCACCCGTTGGCGATGGCCTTTGTGAATGTTTTTGTCCATTTGATTTCTCCCTTGTATTCCGATTAACGATAGTTGAACGATGGTTGAGCGGTTGTTAAACAATTGTTTAAATGCTAGGTTATTAGGCTTTTGACGTTGAACTTGCTTGTTTTTCGTTATTGATGAGCGTGTAGTTTATTTGTAGAGATCCTTCGGCGCAAGGGCCTCTGGATCACTGGGGTCACGTCTTTAGGACTGGGCTCTGTAGGTCTTAGATCCTTCGCTGCGCTCCAGGATGACCTATGCAGGGGCTTGGGTCACCTTTGGGGTCTTGGATGCTTCGACAAATTTGGTTATTGTTAGTTATGTGTTGGGCGTGTAATTAGTTTGAAGGGATCCTTCGGCGCAAGCGCCTCTGGATGACTGGGGTCCCACCCTCTAAGGCTGGGCTATGTGGGTCTTTAGATCCTTCGCTTCGCTCTAGGATGACCTGGGTAGGGTTTTGCGGGTCCTTAGATTCTTCGCTTCGCTCAAGAATGACTGGGACAGCAGCTTGGGTCAATATCTCGCCTAAAAGCGAGTTTGGTTTTACTGACGACCTGACCACCTTATTTCAGAGGTTTTCCTTACCACCTTACCACCTTACTACCTTACTACCTTGCGCAGCACTATATTCAACCACTTTTCCTCTTCCCTACCCTTTCGTATATCCCTAGTTATTGTCGTTTCTACGATTTCAAACTCCTTAAGGGGTTCTAGTAGTTGTTTGAGTCTATCTTCGGTTAAATCTGTAAAATATCGACCTTTTCTATCTCCTTCAAACTCTCCGTATTTAAAAGAGGCGTAGAGATAGCCTTCTTGTTTTAATGCTTTAGAGAGATTTTTGAATATATTAGGTAAATCTCTATAAGAAATATGAAGCAAAGACGCACATGCCCATATGCCGTCGAATTCTTCTTTAAAATCTATTTCTTCAAATGTTTTACATAGTACTTCTTGCCCTATATATTCACTTGCAAATTTACACAGTTCTTTTGAACCATCAAGGGCACAGACTTCGTAGCCTAGATTTATGAAGACTTTGCTGTCTCTGCCTGAGCCACAGCCTAGGTCTAAAATGGATGCGCCTTTTGGAAGGTATTTTAAAAAAGAATGGTGGAGGTCTGATGCATTGGCTTCTAGACTATCTGTTATGAAGTTTTTATAAAATGTATTGTAATAGTCTAATGTCTTATTCATTGTATGGTTAGTCCTTTTACTTTGATTTTTGTTATACTATTATTTACGCAAGATGGAATACTTAAGTAATAAAGCTTTATATCTTAGTGAGTAATATATAGTTAAGTATGGCGAATATTGTAAATGATATCTTCTATTATACAACATTTTAGAGTTTTTGGGATGAATTTACAATTAATTTAGCGAATTATGTCTATTACCTGAGAAATATATGTTAAGCCACCAGCCGCTAGCGTTCAGCTATCAGGGCTAGGGTATTCCTTTTGGGTCTTAGATTCTTGGACAGGTATGGTTATTATCAGTTATGTGTTGGGCTTTTTAGTTCGTTTGTAGGGATCCTTCGCTTGCGCTCTAGGATGACACATGGGGGTGGGGCGCTGTGGGTCTTAGATCCTTCGCTTCGCTCTAGGATGACTGCGGTGGGGCTCTGTGGACTTTAGATTCTTCGCTGCGCTCTAGGATGACTGGGGTGGGGCTCTGTGGGTCTTAGATCCTTCGCTTCGCTCTAGGATGACTGGGGTGAGGCTCTGTGGGGCTTGGATCCTTCGCTTCGCTCTAGGATGACTGCGGTGAGGCTCTGTGGGCTTTGGATCCTTCGCTTGCGCTTTAGGATGACTGGGGTGGGGCTCTGTAAGGGCTTGGACGTTACCTCGCCTGCAGGCGAGTTTTCGGCTTTCCGCATTCAGCTTTCCCCATTCGGCTTTCTGCATTCCGCTTTCTGCATTCCGCTTTCGGCATTCCGCTTTCGGCTTAAATTGTCAATTACTTGAAGCATCTATCCCAGTTAGGGAATAGACTGTCATACCAAGATAGTATTCTCAATCAAAAAATATAAGAGGCAAATTCATCATATTATATGAGAATCTGCCTCTTATATTTTAAGCACACTTTCCATTGAAACATCCTTTCAAGGTAAAGTATTCAAGTAATGGTTTACATTTTTGACAAACAGCCTTTTTCCTCTTTCCATTTAATAGGTTCTGTATAAACTGTAAAAATTACTTTCAAAATCTATGTGATCACACAGATTTGTCTTTCTCCGATCCCTAGTCTGGGCTATCGCGAGAATTCATCTTTTGTTTATCGTTTTCCTATTATTCAGATTGACGGTGGATGTCGTCATTATTTTAAAACCATTTCCTTGTTACCTCTTATATACCCCAGGGATGTTTTTTCAAACATATAATTTAAAAATTATTTTTATCTTAGACTTTTTACTTTAGCAGAATAATAGTGGGTGCTCATTTCAAAAGGTGACAACATTTCTATACTATATTAATATGTCGTTTATTCTTCCGTAAGTGCAGCCATTCTTTTCCCATTTTCTGCTGCATACCAAGCTGCATCTTCGTCTGTGATCTTATATCCTTTAAACATAACAATAGATCCTATAAAATATAATATTGCAGGTAATCCACCAAATAAGAGCATGAAATGTTTGATAAATTCTGGAGTAGCCTCCATTCCCGCCTTGTATCCTATTATCGAGAGACCATAGCCGACAATTGCACCACCTAGAGTCATTCCCACTTTTACTTGAAGATTAAACATAGAGATTGCAACAGCACGATTATCCTTTCCTGTCTTATAAAGACCGTATTCACCAGCATCTAGCATATAGTTGACGCCAAAACCTGTGTACATATACATGCCTAATGTCATGATACAGTTTATAACAATATAGATTACTAAAGATATATGTCCCAAAAATGCGATTACCAAACTTCCTAAGCCGTATACCAATAGCCCTACAACCATAGCATTTTTCTTACCTAGTTTTACGCCTATTTTAGGACTGATAATACTAGCAAACAAGCTAAAGATCATCGTTATGGTCATGGCTACAGACATCAACAAGAAATTTCCAAGTACATACATAAAATAATATGCCATTAGTCCATTAAAGGTAAACATGCCCACATAAAAAAAGATATGAGCAAACATAACCACTAAAAGCTGATTGTTGGTAAGAACAGAGCGAACTATATCACCTACAGTTACCCTTGCCCCACTAGAGACATTGCCCTGATCTGGGTCATAAGGCGCCGCAACTTTAGTAAGAATCGTTGCACCTATAAACATAACAGCGGCAAATATTGCTGCTACAATAGTATATGCATTGGAATTACCTACAATAGGAGTTAAAAAGTTAATAAATGGAAGAGCTGTAGCTGAAGCGAGAATATTGGCTACTGCCATAGCCTGCCCACCACGAATAGACAGAGTATTTCGGTCTTCCATAGACGTTTTTGCCATAGATGCTAAAATCCCATATTGAGCTGTCGTCGTAAAGTTCATTGAGAAATGCAACAAACAGTAACCTATTACGATTATAACCGCACGAGCTGCTACTGGTAAGGAGGTCGTATCTGTAAATTGCATTACACAGCCTGCAAAAGCCGTGTATTTTAAGATGACGAGCCAAGACCGATATTTTCCCCAGGGCAGTTTAGCCTTTTCTACAATACCTCCTGCAACTACTCCTACCATAAAATCTAAAGTACGTGCAATAAGCAAAGTCGTTCCCATGAGTGCCGCGCTAATTAATAAGTTTTCTGTAACAAAAATTGTAATATAGCTTAATGGCAACATGTTCCCAACAGTTGATGACAAGGTGTACATAGCATAACTATTGATCTCTTTTTTAGTCAAGTTTGACATGTAGACTTCTCCTTTTTCTATAATTTGTATTACAAATTATAAAATATCTATTTTTACTAATTTAATTTCAATTAAGTATACCACTTTTTATGCGCACATAAAAGACCTATCTTATAAAAAATAGGCCTTTTAATCTTTTATCTTATTTAGGAGAAATCAATACTACAATCTCTCAAGCTACTTCTTTAGACTTTATCATGATTTTAATCGATCAATGATTGATTTGCAGTGATGATAGCTAGCTTGTATACATCTTCTTCTGAACAACCTCTAGATAAATCCGAAATAGGTTTGTTCAAGCCTTGTAAAATTGGTCCAATTGCTTCAAAATTACCGAAACGTTGGGCAATCTTATAACCAATATTACCTGATTGAATTTCTGGGAATACAAACACAGTTGCCTTACCTGCTACAGGAGAGCCAGGAGCTTTTTGTTTTCCTACACTTTCTACAAAAGCTGCATCAAACTGTAATTCTCCATCGATATTAAGTTCAGGTGCCATTTCTTGAGCAATTTTTGTAGCTTCTGCTACTTTTTCTTGCTCTGGAGAACTAGCAGAACCTTTTGTAGAAAAACTTAATAATGCTACATTTGGTTCGATATCAAAGACTTTAGCAGTCTTTGCTGATTCTACTGCAATTTCAGCTAATTGTTGTGCATTTGGCGCAATATTAATTGCACAATCTGCAAATACGTATCTTTCTTTTCCTTCATTTCGAATCATGACAAAAGCTCCAGAAGTTAAGCTGATTCCTGGTTTGGTCTTAATAATTTGTAAAGCTGGTCGAACGGTATCACCTGTTGAGTGGACAGCTCCAGAAACAAGTCCAGCTGCTTTGTTCATATACACAAGCATTGTACCAAAGTAATTTTCATCTTTAAGGATTGTCATCGCTTGCTCTTTTGTAGCTTTCCCTTTACGAAGTTCTACAAAAGTGTCCACCATTTCATCATATCCAGCGAAATTGTTAGGGTCCATAATTTCGATGCCTTCTAAATTAATGCCCTTTTCCTTCGCAGAACTCAATACTTCTTCTGGGTTTCCTAATAAAATAGGCACCATTAAATCTTCTGCTTTTAAGCGAGCCACCGCCGCTTGGATTCTAGGATCCATCGCTTCTGGAAATACTACTGGTATTTTCTTACCTTTAATTTTGTCTGATAAACTCTTAAACATCTTTATAACCACCTCTACCATAATTAAATTTGTCTTTAAATGACCTAGTATGAATCTTCTTGTTCTAATATACCATAATAAAAATATAATTTAAATAATAATTTACAGTTTTGTATTTATTAATTGACTTATCATAAAATCATATTTGTACTAGCTTTTCGTACTTTTTTACAGTTATTAAAATATAGCTATACAAATGAATTCGCTGAGGAGTGTGCATTTGAGATTTTTCTTTGAATAGTTCATAATTTCTAGGGTATTAAATAAAAAGGAAAAAACAAAGGATATTACCTGCTATATTTAATTTAAGAAGGGTGGATAAAACATGATTTACAGTATAGATGATATTAAAAAATTATTGAATCGTTATTTCTTTTCCGATGGCAAGCTCACCTCTTTAGAAGAAATAGCTACAAATCAAAAGCAGATTTTTACTGCCTCCCTTATTTCTTTCATAGAAGACAATGTAGAAACATTAAAGCCTCACTTACCCAAATTAATGGACCTTTTTCGCATGACTTTTCCAGAAATGAAGGAATTAGATGATACTACAATTATTATGGATTTTATAGATTACACTATAATCAGTGAAATTGAACTTGCTCACAATGCCTCTTCCATAATGAAATTCTTCGCTGCAGATGTGTCTCTAAGCAATTCCTTAAAAAATTTCTATATATTTCGCATCATCGAAAAAATTAGATTTGCAAAGATGCAAAGGGAAAGTTTACGAGATACGAGCGCTTATAACAGACATATAGAAAAGATCTTAACAGAAGTAAAAGATGCTTTAAGGGTATTATTTGAACTCGATACTAGTTACGACGAGCTTGAAGCAATTTTAGAAAAATACTACGAGTTTAATCGCCACGTAAACATCCCAAATTCTTGGATAGAATTCTTTTCTTTAAAAGGGTATGACACTTTTAACCAGTTTATAGATGCAAAAAAGATAGATGAAAAAGCTCACTTAGATACAGATTTTGAATAATTTATAATGCAACTTTTGTGAATAATAAAGTGAAATCTGCAATACATATTAATTGACCATACTTTTATTATAAACCTACAAAACAATTTTTTACACTTGTAGGTTTCTTTGTTTTATCCCCTTTAGTTAAGATGAGCACTAAATATTTGCTCATTCATATAATCAGATAGAGTTGTTATAAAAAATATGTTACTATATATTGATATCCGATATATCATTAGGCAATAAACAGAGGAGTGGATATATGAAAAAATTGAATTTTAAAGAGAAATATAATAATATTCTAGACCATATCAAACAAGAAAAGAGAACATTTGCTATCTATCTCATCCTTAGGGCACTAGTTATAGTAGTGATGATTGCGCAATTCTTTAATAAAAATTATGAGAATGTTTTTCTCTGCATTCTTACCTTATTCCTCTTTTTAATGCCAAGCATCATCGAAATGAAATTTAAAATAGATCTTCCAGGCACCTTTGAAATCATTATTATGTTATTTATCTTTGCCGCCGAAATCCTTGGAGAAATCAATGAATACTATATTGTATTTCCTTTTTGGGACACTATGTTACATACTTTAAATGGTTTTTTAGCGGCAGCAATTGGTTTTTCTTTAGTAGATATATTAAACCGTACAGAAAAAGTGTCTTTTCGCCTATCCCCATTTTTCATGGCCTTGGTGGCATTCTGTTTTTCTATGACGATCGGAGTAATATGGGAGTTCTTTGAGTTCGGCATGGATTATTTCTTTCAATACGATATGCAAAAAGATACCATTATACATAGTATCTCTACTGTAAAACTAGATCCATTGAATGGAAATAATACCGTCATCATTGACAATATTACCAAAGTAGCTATAAACGGGAAGGATTTAGGTCTTGGTGGATATTTAGATGTTGGATTATATGATACGATGAAAGACCTATTAGTCAATTTAATCGGGGCTGTTGTGTTCTCAGTTATAGGGTACTTTTACATATTAAAACGAGGAATTGATGCTGTTGCTACTCATTTTATCGTTACAAAGGTGACTAAAAAGGCTGATAAAGCAGAAGAATAGAACTTATAATTATTTGATATATATCTTAATTAGTTAGTGCCTAGGGATCCTTCGTCGCTAGCGCTCCTCTGGATGACTGGAGCAGTTAGCCTGGGGTCTTAAGATTCTTCGCTTCGCTCTAGAATGACAAAGCAGTTAGCCTGGGGTCTTTAGATT
>NZ_CALNCS010000195.1 GCF_937875145.1 Alkalibaculum bacchi
AAATAGTCATTAGTAGAGAGGGAAAAGAGCTTCTATTTAGTAACTATAGTAATGCCTAAGAATATTGTCATATAAAATGATATATTCGTTTTTATAAAAGAGTAGAGAGGATATTCTGAATTATTATAGTAAGAAGATCGAAAAGGAATACCCTAATGCTAAAGACTAGCGACTAGTGCCTAAAGTCGTGGGAGGAGATATGTTTTTATATTTTGTGTTCTTTATTTTGTTTCTATTTGTAATGTTGTATTTGTTAGCAATTAAGCCTGAAAAAAGTGGGCGAGCAAATTTTAAACCTTTTGAAGGTTATTATTACGCCCATAGAGGTTTACATAAAAAGAAGGTACATCCGCCGGAAAATTCTATTCTGGCTTTTCGTCAGGCAGTAGAGAAAAACTATGGAATCGAATTAGATGTGCAATTGTCTAAAGATAATATACCTGTGGTTTTTCACGATTATTCTTTAAAAAGAATGTGCGGTATAGACAAAAAAGTCAATGAGCTTACGTACAGTGAACTTGAAGGATTGAGATTATATAGTTCGAATCAAAAGATACCCCTTTTTGAAGATGTGCTCCGTTTAGTAGGAGGAAAAGTTCCAATAATTGTTGAATTAAAGGTAGAAGATCAAGATACTACTCTCTGTGATATTGTTGCGCCAATACTAGATCGATACAAAGGGGATTTTTGTATCGAGTCCTTTAATCCATTAGTCCTTTTGTGGTTTAAAGAGCACCGTCTTAAAGTGATTAGAGGACAGCTTGCTTCTAATTTTTTAAAAGAGGAAGAGTATAAGGGGAAACTACTGTACTTTGCTCTAGAAAACCTACTCCTAAATTTTTTGACAAAACCAAATTTTATCGCTTTTAATTACAAGTATGCTAAAATGTTTTCATTTTCTTTATGCAAAAAGCTTTATAAAGTACCAACCTTTGCATGGACTATACAATCGAAAGAAGCTCTAGAGGAAGCACGAGAAAGTTTTGATTACTTTATATTTGAACGTTTTGAGCCTTAACAAGAAAGAGCCTTTGGCACTCTAAGCTTGAACGAGAAAAACCGAACTTGCCTGTGGGCGAGTTCGGTTTAAACAATTGCTTAACCATCTATTGTTTTATTTCAAATCAAACCTTTAATTCGACTTTGTGTTCAGTCATTAATTCTGTTACTCTATTCATGTAGGCAGTTTGTTGTTTTTGCCCTAATACAATTTGTTCGATTTCTTTTTTTGCTTCGTCTAGAGATTTTGTTCCTGCTGGTTTTGAATCTGTCACTTTAATAATATGATAGCCAAATTGTGTTTTTACAGGTTCGCTTATTTTGTTTAATTCCAATGTAAAGGCAGCATCATCAAATTCTTTTACCATTTGACCTTTTGTAAAGAAATCTAAATCTCCACCTCTTTCTTTTGAAGGGCAAGTAGAGTATTTTGCAGCAGCTTCCTCAAAAGAAAGTCCAGCTTCTAATTCCTTTATAATATCTGTAGCTTCTTCTTCACTCTTTACAAGGATATGGCTTGCTTTTACTCGCTCAGGGCTAGAGAATTGATTTTTATTTTCTTCATAATAAGTAGCAATATCTTCTGAAGAAACAGGTGTATTGTTAAGGAGCTCACTTAATGCAAATTGTTTAAGAAGATTATCGCGTAATCTATCTGCTTCTATCTTAAATCTTTTATCTTTATCTAGTCCTTGTTTAATTGCGTCTAGATAAAATAACTCTTGATTGATAAGTTCTGCAATTAATTGTTTTTGACCTGCTTCTGATTGAAACTGTGGTAATATTTGTGGATCCATGCTGTTCATAAGAAAGATAAGGTCTCTTTGAGTGACTTCTCTGCTTCCTACAGTAGCTAATACTTTGTTTTCCATTTCATTTCTCCTTTGTTTTCAATATCATGAGAAATAAGTAAATTGATTTCTCGTAGTCTTATACACAATTCATGATATCAGAAATCTAAGCTACTGTCTATTAAAAAGCGCCTTGTGGCGCTTTTAGCCATCAGTCGTTAGCAGCTAGTCTCTAGCATTAGCGCATCTCTTTAGGATTATTTTCTATTAAAGATAATAAAGATTAATGTAGACATGTAAGTTATAGAATATTACAGTGTTTATCTTAAAAAAATTTAAATAATCACGGTCGACCTGGATAATTCTATATACAAATAAGGATGTTTGTTAGTCGTGCATTTTTCTGATGCCTGATGTAGTGATAATTTCAGCTACATCTTCCCATTTATTTAAAGAATAGATGTGTAAGCCATCGATACCAGCGTTCATGTATTTGTAGATTTGTTTGACGGTATATTCAATTCCTGCTTTTTTAAAATCTTCTGGATTTTCGCCGTATCTTCCAATGACTTCTGCTAAATCTCTTGGAATGCCGCTACCATTTGAAAGGGCCATACGAATAGTTGGGTCTTTTGCAAGTACTGGCATAACACCTACATCTATAGGTAATGTAATACCTGATTTATTCAATCTATCACGCCACCATTGAAACTGGTCTACATCGTGACATAACTGAGTCATGATATAATCTCCACCATAATCTTGTTTTACTCTCAGGTGAGAAATATCCTCGTCAAAACTGTGGCATTCAACGTGTTTTTCAGGATCCCCAGCAATGGCAATTATAAATTGTGGAAAATTAACTTTAATAAATTCCACTAGTTCATTTGCATAATTAAAATCTCCTCTTGTACCTTCCCAGCCCTTAGGATAATCGCCCCGAAGAGCTAAAATATGATCTACACCTATATCTAAGTAGTTTTGCAACTCTCTTTTAATCTTCTCTTTAGAGTTGCCAATACAAGTAAAGTGAGTTACAGGAATGGTTTTGCCACTATCCTTAATAGCTTTACATATTTCCACATTTCTCCCTGCATTTGTTCCACCTGCTCCATATGTGCAAGAGACGAAATCAGGGTTAAATTTATATAGATAATCTAATGTGTTAAGCAATGGTTCTATAGGTTTATCCTCTTTTGGTGGAAAGACTTCAAAGGAAAAAGACATTCTTTCTTTCATGATTTGTGGTATGTTCAATAAATAACCTCCTTTAGTTAACGATAGTTGAACAATAGTAAAGAACATATTCTAGCTTATAGGCGAGGATATATTTCCGATTTCTGCATTCCGCTTTTAGCTAAAAAAAACAACTATATTCCTATGAATATAGTTGCCCTTTTGCTTATGAATTATTCTAACGATTGAACGCCTGACTACAACTTGCGTATAACTCCAGTGACTTTTCCAAGAATAGACACATCTTCTCGATAAATTGGCTCCATAGCTGAATTTTCAGGTTGAAGTCGAATTTTGTTCTTTTCTTTGTAAAAACGTTTTACAGTAGCTTCGTCATCATCTACTAACGCTACTATAATATCCCCATTTATTGCAGTGTTTTGTTTTTCAACGACTACATAATCGCCATCCAAAATACCTGCTTCAATCATACTTGTTCCTTTTATATGAAGCATAAAACATTCTTTATTATTGACGAAACTGACAGGCAAAGGAAAGGTATCTTCGATATTTTCTACAGCTAATATAGGTTGCCCTGCTGTTACTTGGCCCACAATAGGAACCTCTATTAATTCTTTAATTTTGCTATATCTCTCATCTCGGTTTATGATTTCAATAGCCCTTGGCTTCGTAGGATCTCTTTTAATGTATCCTTTTTCTTCTAGTTTGGATAGGTGACCATGAACTGTAGAAGTTGATTTTAGATTTACACCTGTACAGATTTCACGGACAGAAGGTGGATATCCTCTATTATATAGTTCTTGCTTGATGTAGTTATATATTTCTTGTTGTTTTTTACTTAGTTCAGTAGGCAAATAACACACCTCCATATTTTTTCTCATTATAACATAAAAAAAAGCTGAATACAAACAAATGTTCGAAAAACTGTTGACAGGGAACGTCTGTTCCTGTACAATAAGGCAAAGAACAAGTGTTCGATACGTAGGAGGTTATTTAAATGAATTTCAATGGTAAAAGGGTTCGCATAGTCAATAAAAGAAGATTCACATTAGCGTTATTTTTGCTCTTTATTTCATTTCTATGTGCGTTTATGCTTATGTTTAACGCCGTTTCTGGAGAGGAAAAAATCATATATAAGGACTATACTGTAGCAAAAGGAGATACCGTTTGGAAGATTGCAGATATCAATACAGGCAACGATAGAGATGTTAGAGAAGTAGTCTATGAGATTGTAAAGGTAAATAATATTAAGAATCAAACCATATATCCTGGGCAAACAATTCAAGTTCCAATCCAAGAATAAAGAGTTTATATATCTAATATTAATTTAGAAAATTCAAACTCATATATAGTGGCATGATTAAAAACAAGGTGGCTCTGAACGGGCTGTTCTGATAGTAAGGCAGCACTTCAACCTTTATAGGCACAAGATTGTCAAACCGTTATTGGTAGCTTTCATTCCACCTTGTTTTTAACTATATACTAATGAAGTTCAAATTTTTGATTTGTCTCTCTTAACTGTAGGTACTGATAACTTTTATTTTGTTTTCTTTAGCTTCACTATTTTACAATTATATATTTTCCCATCGTCTTTATTTACAATATAAATTCCTATACAGACCAAGAAAAGGGCAATGATATTTTTTGTGTTTAAAAAATGTTCACCTAAGAATAGGGAAGAAAGTACTGTGCCAAATATTGGGATTAAAAAATTATAAAAGGAAATTTCTCCAACTTTATTGTATTTTAATAGATAAGTCCACAATGAAAATGCGGCTGCAGATAAAAAACCCATGTATATTAATAAGCTTGTAGATTTTAGGGTAAAACCTGTAAGGCTACCACCTGTTAAATATCCAAGAACGACTAAAAGGATTCCGCCAAAAAGCAGTTGAAATCCTGTAAGGGTAAGAATATCTATTGAACGACTCAAGGATTTACTGTAGATATTTGCTGAGGAGCTGATTAAAGCAGCTATTATAATAAAACCATCTCCGAAAAAGTTGAACGCAAAGCGAAAATCGCTTGAAAAGTTCACAATAATAATTCCTATAAAACCTAAAAAACAGCCGAGCGTTTTTCTCATGTTCAAGTGATCATCTTTGTAGATAAAATGGGCGAGGACCACAGAATAGAAGGTGCCTGTTCCATTTAATATAGCACCATTTACTCCTGTAGTATTGCTTAGACCAATATAAAAGAAAATATATTGTGCTGTTGTCAAGAAAAAACCTAGAATCAAGATTTTTGAAAAATCAGTTTTATATGGAAGTTTTAATGCCTTTTCTTTTACAGAAGAGATCAATAATACCATAATTCCAGAAAGAGAGAATCGATATCCAGCAAAGATTAATTTTGTAGGAATATCGTTAGGGGAAATGTGAAAGATATCGTATCCAATTTTTATTGCAGGATAGGCACTACCCCAAAAGAAAGCACAAAGTGCAGCAATTATGATGATGTTTCGTCGTTTTGTAAAAAAAATTTCTGTGTTCATAGTACTACCTCTTATTTTGTGTATTTGCTCATATGTGGCAAGGAAGAAGTATTTTCCGTACAATCCATGATGGCATAAAGGAATTATACTACAAGTAAAACATGAAGTGTAGAGATATAAATGTAAAGTTTGAAGTTTAGCGTTTACATTGTAGAATATAACGTATGAAATAGTAAGATATTGAGGTTAAGGAAACAAATAATTTCTTTGGAAATAGCATAATATCCAAAAAAACGCCATCTATGTCGATTAATGTTGTAATTTTAATAGAATATTGACAATCGATTATATATAATATATTATACTAAATAAGCTACAATGACCAAAACTATTTAGGGTCATTCGTATAATGATTAAGGGGGATTAGTATGAAATTGGAGACGATTAATCACATAGCAATCATAGGAAAAGGCATGATTGGGATTAGTTTAGCTGTGTTGTTTACGGGTAATGGCTATAGGACTACGGTACTTGCAAAAGATGCACATGTTGGAAAAAAACGATATGATACATATTATAAAGATTTGTTAGAAAAGGGTTTAGTCACGGAAAAGCAAATTAAGGCATGTGCATCTTTACTGAATTTTACAGAAGAGTATAGTGATTTATCTGATGCTGATGTAATATTTGAATGCGTAATAGAGAAAAAAGAAGTAAAATATGCTGTCTACAATGAAATCGAAAAGCATTGTAAGCAATTTAAAGTTGTAGCTTCTACGACCTCCGCATTATCATCTGAAGATTTAGCGGAAGGAATGATTCAAAAAGACAAACTGTTAGTAGCCCATCCTTGGAATCCACCTCATCTTGTACCATGTGTAGAAGTTGTAAAAAGTCCGTATACCAGCGATGAAACGATTAGAGTTATTGTGGAGTTTTTAGAATCTGTAGGTAGAGAAGTAGCAGTGATGATGAAAGATGCACCTGGTTTTATTGGAAATCGCCTTCAACATGCATTGTACAGAGAAGCAGTTTATATGGTAGAGCAAGGGATTGCTTCTCCAGAAGATATAGATAAAACGTTAAGGTCTAGTTTTATACCTAGGTACACTTCTATTGGCTTATTTGAACACTTTGATTACGCAGGGCTAGATATGATTGTAAGCATTGAAGATTACCTTTTTCCAACACTATGTAATGCAGAAACGACACAAGATTACATAAGAACTCGCCATGATGCAGGAGATTTAGGGTATAAGACCGGAAAAGGTGTCTATGACTGGACGAAGAAAGACATTGAAGATTTCAGAAAAAGAGCTAGCGCACCTTATTTGAATATTTTTAACTGGATTTTGCCAGAAGAATAGTAGTTAGTATAAAAACCTCCTAACGTAATCTAGCGTTAGGAGGTTTTTGGTAAGTATACATTAAATACTAACGATTATCGATTAAATTTAAAATGTTGGCTTAAATTGTAAATTATATGGTATAATATATATTCAAATGCATTTATATCATTACATTTGTATAACGGAATTAGCAATACTATAGAGAGTATAGAAAGGCTCAAATAGTTATTTTCTACTATCTCACTTATGGATAATGAATGATTAAGGACACAGGAGGATTGTAATGGAAGAGATGGGAATAAGACCTTTGCTCAAAGAGCGAACATTATATCGGGATGAAATCTACGAATATATGAAAAATGCAATTATAAATAGAGTATTAAAACCTGGTGAGAGAATTGTCGAGACGAAGTGGGCAAGAGATCTGGGGGTGTCTCAATCACCTGTAAGAGAAGCGATTCGAGAACTAGAGATGGTTGGTTTAGTTGAGAATAAACCTTTCTATGGTACATTTGTCAGGGAAATCACGGCTAAAGAAGTAGTGGATGCTTATGAAGTCCGTATTAGTCTAGAGATTCTTGGTATTAGAGAAGCTGTTAAGCTTATTACAGATGAAAAGTTAGCTAAAATTAAGACAACAATAGACGAAATGAAAAAAGCATCAGAAGATGGTGATAAGTACCTTTTTATTGAAAAAAATGCGTCTTTTCATCAACAAATTATTGAGTCCTCTGGTAATGATATGTTATTAAAATTGTGGAAACAATGTAATATTATAGAATGGACACATCTTAGTACTAATATATCGTCAAAAACATTGCTCAATCTAGCAGATCGACATGATGATGTCTATGAAGCTATAGTAGAGAGAGATGAAGAGAAGGCAGTTAGAAGGGTTCGTGCTCATATAGAGGAATTAAGAGATGAGGCAAAAAAGAATTTAGCAGATAGTTAGTTGAATTAAAAGGGTTATCTATATATTAGACAGCCCTTTTTTAGTGTGCACCAGCATGGGCGCAATATAAAGGGTGAAAGTGCGGGTATGCATTTTTAGTAGGAAATACATAGCTAAGCACAAAAGTGTTCGTTGTGAGGTGGAAGCTAAAGAAAGTCAGCGCTTTATCTACAAATGAAATGGAAAATAAAATGATCATTTCTCTTGATAAATTGATTTACAGTTTAAAACATATATGATATATTAAACATAATCGATTATATATAATATATGAAAACTTATTATTTATGAAGGAGTGTGTATAATGATTGATAAAAAACGATTGCTTTGGATTTACAAAAAAATGCAAGAAATAAGAAAATTCGAAGAGAAGGCATTGGAACTATTTGAGAAAGATAAGTTGAGAGGCTCTGTCCATCTCTATGTTGGGGAAGAAGCGGTAGCATCAACGGTTTGTTCTCTACTAACGGATGCTGATTATATTACAAGTACTCATAGAGGACATGGTCACTGTATTGCAAAAGGCGCGGAGCTAGCACCTGCTCTTGCAGAACTTATGGGAAAATCCACTGGTTACTGTGGCGGTAGGGGAGGCTCTATGCATATTGCCGATGTGACAAAAGGAAACCTTGGTGCTAATGCTATTGTAGGTGGAGGTATGCCCATTGCAGTAGGAGGAGCTTTAGCTGCAAAACTAAGAGGTACAGATCAAGTTGCGGTTACGTTTTTTGGAGATGGAGCATCAAATGAAGGGACTTTTCATGAATCTCTAAACTTAGCATCTGTATGGAAACTTCCTGTGATTTTCGTATGCGAAAACAACGGTTATGGCATTTCTGTACCATTGTGGCAGAGTACTTCAGTAGAAGACATTAGCCTTAGAGGTCAAGGATATAATATGCCAGCCTATACGGTTGACGGAAACGATGTCATAGCCATTAATGAAGTAGTAGAAATAGCTACAGAAAGAGCAAGAAAGGGAGAGGGACCTACTCTTATTGAATGCAAGACATACAGATGGCTTGGACACTGGACAGGAGATCCTCAAAATTACCGAACAAAAGATGAAATAGAAGCGTGGAAGAAAAAATGTCCTATTAAGAGACTAGAAGAATATATGATTTCAAATAATATTGCCACAGCAGAAGAACTGCAAGCAATTGAAAAACAAGCTATAGAAGACACGAACTATGCAGAAAAATTTGCGCTTGAGAGTCCATTTCCAGATGAGTCTACTGTAATGGATTACGTATTTTATGAAGGATAAGGAAAGGGGATAGAACCATGAGTAAAATGACATACGCAAAAGCAATAACTAAAGTCATAGCTGAAGAAATGAGACGAGACCATAGAATATTCCTAATGGGAGAAGATGTAGCAGAGTTAGGCGGAGTGTTTGGCGTGACAAGAGGGCTCATCGATGAATTTGGCCCTGAGAGAATACGAAATACGCCAATTTCAGAAGCAGGATTTGTAGGTGCAGGCGTAGGTGCCGCCTTAGCAGGGATGAAACCAATCGTAGAACTAATGTATATGGATTTTACATATGTTGCAATGGATCAGATATTAAACCAAGCAGCAAAAATTAGATATATGTACGGCGGAAAGGCAACCATGCCGCTAATCATTAGATGACAACAAAATATAAAT
>NZ_CALNCS010000196.1 GCF_937875145.1 Alkalibaculum bacchi
ACAAAGGCTTATAGCCGTAGAGGAAACCACCCGTTGGACGGGTGGTCCTCATTTAATTCTATTAGTACTAAATGTTAGCAAAGTTACTTTACTAACATTTAGCGCATAGAGGTGAGTCTTAAAATTGAAATACTCTTCTTAGTTTATTAAGAGCTTACCATAATTCCACCATTAACATGGAGAACTTGTCCCGTAACATAATTGGAATCTTCTGAAGCTAAATATACATACGTAGGAGCGAGCTCAAAAGGTTGACCAGGTCTTTTCATTGGTGTATTTATTCCAAATGAAGAAACCTTTTTTTCATCATATGATGCAGGGATAAGTGGTGTCCATATTGGTCCAGGTGCAACGGCATTGACACGAATTTCTTTTTCTACTAGATTAAGAGCTAATGAACGAGTGAAAGATACAACTGCTCCCTTTGAAGACGAGTAATCTAGTAAAGTCTTGTTTCCTTCATAGGCAGTGACAGAAGCAGTGTTGATAATGCTACTACCCTCTTTTAGATGGGGAAGAAGTGCTTTTGTTGTATAAAAGAAAGAGAAGACATTTGTTTGGAATGTTTTTTCTAACTGTTCAGAGCTAATATCTAAAAGGCTTTGTCGTTCATACTGAACTGCTGCATTATTGACTAAGATATCGCATTTGCCATAGAAATCGATAGTTTGATCAACAGCTTCCGAACAAAACCCCTCTTGTGAGAGATCTCCTTTAATGAGGAGACATCTTCTACCGTAGCCTTCTATGATTTTTTTTGTCTGACTTGCATCTTCATCTTCATTTAAATATACGATAGAAACATTGGCGCCTTCTTTGGCAAAGGCAATGGCCACAGCTTTCCCAATGCCACTATCTCCTCCTGTAATAAGAGCCACTTTATTTCCAAGCTTTCCACTGCCGACATAACTAGGATTATCAAATATTGGGTTAGGATTCATTTGAAATTCAATTCCAGGTTGTTGATTTTGATGTTGAGGAGGGATGTGATTTGGAACTTTTGGATACATTGTGATTCTCCTTTGTAATGTAATATAATTTGACGATGAAATTATATTATAGTGTTTCACTCTTTTTATGATTAATTCATTTTAAATGGTGTGATAGTAGGACGAATAGGGTTTATATGGCATCTTTTAATTGAAGGTGCTTTCTATTTAATTAATAGTCCAATAGGGACACATTTCAAGAATTCACTATTTAAATAAATTCTCCCACCGTTTTTGCAAGATGGTGGGAGGAAAATAATAATTAATAAGCCATATTTTGTATGTTAATAATCTTATTATATGAAAAAGACAGCAAAAAAAGACATGACAAAAGCACGACATGTTTAACGAACAATCAATTAGTGGTGAGTTTATATGGATATGGAGAGTACTTAAGCGGCTCGAACAGCGTTAAGGAATTTAGGCAGCACATCCTTATATTTAGGATATTTAGTTAGTAGTTTGTGCCCTTACTTACAAAGCTTTGTTACCCTTAAAAGAGTTAGATTGCTAATTTCTTTACATATTTCCTTGTAGCTGTAGTCACATAGGTCTCTCATAAGAAAGATTGAGATTGCTTTATATTCGGTAATACTGTAGCAATATTTTATTTTAATGAGTTCGAGATTGTCTATGTTAAACGTTTTTGATACTTAAGAGTGGGATGCGACTGTTAAAATCAGAAAGTGCAAAAAAGCATTAGTTGTTAAATATTACTTTATAATTATCCTTTTCTAATTTGTCTAACATTTTTGCATATGACGTGGTGCAAGGGTTATAATTTTGCATCTTGAGGTTTTTGGCATGTAATTTACACCCTTTTTTTTTTATTATTATATACGAGTATATGTTTGACTTTGTTATTATAGATACTTACAAGTTATGTCATTAATTTTGGGAAAAAGTTGTGATTTGATAGGCTTTACATGATAATAAAAGAAAAGGGATAAAAGATGAAAATGTCCTATGTCTAAGTTACAAACAAATCTTTGCAAATAATAGGAGGATTGTTATACCTTTTGTCATAATAGAAAGCTGTAATTAGTATTAGAGAAAGGACGAACGGCAGAAAATGTTCAATTGGTACAAAAATTGGAGAGAAAAGATTAGAACAGAAAATGTCCTAAAAGGACTTATTAATATGAACGCAACATTCATAAAAAGATACAAGAGCGGGATTGATGAGGTATATATATTTGAAGGAAAAAAATGTATTGCAGTTCGTCTTAAAGAGAGCTTATGGGAAGAAGTATCCCAGCTCGGTGTAAGAAGAAATCTTTGGGATAAGCACGTTATGAGCTATGATATGGCGATTAGGGAATATGACAAACTAAAGGAAGTAAAAAAGAAGAGGGAGAGCAATATTTATTGAGGTGAGCGCTTTGTTTTAGAGAGGCTTTTGAAATGGCCCTTAGAAGGAGGTAGCTGTGAGGTGACTCGCTTGGGGGAAGGGGAAAATTGAGTCACAAAAGGCTACCTCTAACCTTGACGTGATATACTCCCCCTATCCTAGGCAGTTTAAATAATAAAAATTGTTTACTATAGGGTGAGCATATCACCCTAACGAGTCATTTACTCTTGATGCATCCATATTTTAAATATAAGTGACCTAAAATTCAATGAGCGATTGATCTAAATTTCATTTGGTAAATGCACTTACAACTGGTGGGTTTAAAACTTGACCCAAAATTTCCCGTCCCTTGTGAGTCTTGCAGTTAAGGGATTGTGGACCATCATAAGTGCTGTTGGTGCCATCAATACTGTAGTTCCAGCCATAGCAATCACGGAAGCAGCAGATGCCGCAATACCATCAATTTTGATAGTCACTCTGCCTTTATAGTCTATGAGCATGGTGTAAATCTGACTGGCTGCGATGCAATCACCACCTGGTGAGTTCAGCCAAATAAAAATGTCACCCTCGCCAGCAAATAAATCTGCTTTAAAAGCCTTAGGGGTGACATCATCATCCAACCATGATTCTTCGGCGATTACCCCGTCGAGGTAGAGCGTTCGGGTGTCGGATTTTTCGTCCTTGACCCAGTTCCAGAATTTTTTCATTAGGTTTCCTCTCTTTTTGTGATATTTGCGAACGCACCAGCGTCCTCTAGTTTGGTCATTGCTCCATTAATGAGATAGAGATCACCGCCAAATTCCACAGGAATTCGGTCGAGATTCTCAAGCTCTCGGATGTCATTAGTGCTCATCCAGCCATTCTGTCTGGCTGTTGCATAACCGTTCATACGACTTGCATAATCGCCACGAAGAAGACCATCCACATTAAATTTGATGAAGACAGTAGGCTTTTCACTTTCCATGAGAAGGGATCGATACATGGTTTGTTCCCATCGTACTACCCAAGGGTCAAGAGTGTATTTCACGAACTCTAATGACTGTTGCTCAATGTTTGAAAAAGATGACTTCTCAAGATCTGCGAGCATATGAGGTGGCACCCTAAAAATACGGGCAATTTCGTTTATTTGAAATTTCCGCGTCTCCAAGAACTGCGCTTGATCAGGGGAGATACCTATTGGCTGATATTTCATGCCTTCTTCAAGAACAGCTACCCTGTGGGAATTTGAAGAACCTTGATAGGCTGTGTTCCAGCTGTCTTTCACTCTCTGTGGATCCTTAATGGTGCCAGGGTGTTCCAGCACACCACCTGGCGCAGCACCATTAGCGAAGAACTTTGCTCCATATTCCTCGGTGGCTATTGCTAATCCAACTGCATTCTTTGCCATAGCAATGGGGGAGTAGCCTACCAGTCCGTCAAATCCTAAGCCCGGAATATGGAGCACATCAGATGGGTCGAGATAGACCAAGCTATCTTTTTTGAGGGTAGGGGAATCCTCAATGGTTCGTTGGTACAAATAAAAAAGCCGGCCGTTTTTATCACGGTCGACTGTCATTTTGTTTCGCATAAGAGGGTAGAGGGCAATAACCTCACCACGGGCGTTTCGAATGATCTGGGCATAAGCATTACCCCATAATAAAAGGTGACTCATCAACGTTTCACGGAACGTGAAGGAGGTCATCTCAGGATTTGGCTCATCATGGAGCAGTTTATATAACGGATGCTGTAAATATTTTTCTTTTCCTCCGCTGTCGTTGTATTTGTAAACATGAAGCGGAAGCCCTGCCAAAGTTTCAGCTAGTATTCTCACGCAGGAATAGACCGCCGTCATTTGCATAGCTGTGTGTTCGTTGACAGGTTTTCCAGAAGACGTTCCTGCGAAAAAGAAACTATAGCGGGTTCCACTTAAGCTATCTTTAGGCTTATCACGTGCCTTGAAAAATCCTTGTATTATTCCCATAGATATTATTCTCCTTAAAAATAAACATGAAAAAAGCACCCATAAATTATAGGTGCTTTCTATTAAAATTAGTTGCTAATATGGATCGTTTGAATCGTCATCATCATCGAAAGAATAATCACTGCCATGTTCTTCAATACAACGCATTTCATCATATCTTTCAAGGCTGATATCTTGTTCTTCATCACTTCTGTTTAACCATTCATCATAAAATTCATAGTCCTCAGGGTCATACATTACACATCCTCCTTTACGTAAATATTATTATTTCTGTTATAAAATGAATACTCGGATAAATGAAGCGAATATTCTATTTAGGGGTTAGTACTGCATAGTAATTCTAATTATGAATATATGACAGTAGGTAATGAAGTATTAAAGTTTTTAAATCTTAAAAAATCTTGATAAAGATTAAAATAATAATTGGTATTGTTTTTTTCGTCGTAAGAGAATATGCATACTCCCGCAGCGTAAAATAAGATAAGATGTTCAAAATTCATTAATTCTTCGACAACTTCTAGTTTATTTATTACATCAGGTTGATATACATCTGGATGGGCATTCCTACTACCTATTATTGAAATTTCTTTTAATCGGTTTTGAATATCCAATTTTAATCTGTTCTTTGATGTGGCTATATTAGCTTTATCTTTAATAGTAAAATAGTGATTACAATCTAATTTGTATTCACGATAATTATTTTCTAAATTGCATTTATCAATTGCTTTCATCATGGCGTTAGAAGAATTGTTTTTTAATACAGAGATATAAGATTCATGACAAATAAGATTAAATAAATCATAAAATGATTCGATAGAATATCGCAAATTTCTATATATTCCTGAGAAGTTGGTATAATAATCTAAATTACAATTACTCCAATATCTCAGATTCATTCGAAGATTTTCCGATATATAATTATACAGTCTAAATTGTTCCTTGCTACATGAATTTACATTAGAATTATGCAGGTGAAACATCTGTGTGTCCAAAGACATTTTGAAATCAAAAGTACTATTTAGTTTTGTTAAATTCATATTGATCATTGTAATCCTCCTTAGTCTATTTTTTTTATATAAAAATAAATATAGTTACATTATATCAAACTAAGGAGGAAATGCAATACAAAAATACATGATTGCAGTATTGCAATTTTGCACTGGATGATTTACATTTGTATTGCATATAACATTATTGTAAGAAACTCAAAACATCCTCATCACTTGTGATTTCTTTTGCTAGAATGCTTTGAATACTCTTAATATCGTGTAAACGCGCATAAGGTCTTATATGTTCTGTGATATCTGACAATCCATTAGCAAATTGGCACCTAGTAGTACTCAACATATATTTTATATCATTTTCTTTTTGTAGTGATATAGTCTCAACTATTACATAACGATGTTTTTTAGTATCTTCTGTATCTATAATACCAAACCAGTAAAAAAATCTATACTCATTTAAAGATACGTCAATATTAAAATTTTTTTTAATTTCATCTTCATACAGTTTGGCTGATTCATACAATTTGTCTGATCCATACAGTTGAGCTAAATAAGGGTTTTGTTGTTGCGAAGTATAAATGTATCTCCCTTTAACTATATATCTCTTAGGCTCTTTAATTTGTTTGCTTTCATCTTCTAAAAAAAGATTTTCGTAAGATAAAAGTATACTATGTTCTACTATTTTGTTACTTACCTCTGAATTAGGCCCTTGGTTTTTTCCATATTTATTAAGAAGTTCTTCTAAAAACTCACCTTGTGACATATCGTTTTTTTGAGCATGAGCCTTGAACTTTTCTGCCACCTCAGGGGTTAATCTAACGGTAATTCCTTTATCTTTCTTTGTCATCTACTATACCTCCTAGCTACATTTAGTATAGCATTGCAATACATATAATACAATAATACATTAAAAATAAAGAATGCCTCTCTTATCATAAATGCTTTCACTTGTAGTGTTTGCACATCGTATAGCACGATCGAGAGCCATAATAGTAGCGATAGCACCATCTATTTTCTCGGTGGACTTTTCCTTGTCAGCTTTAATATTTCCAGCAGGATCAGTTCGGATGAAGATGTTGTCCATCATCCAGCGAAGGACCGGATGCCCACCATGGGCGATTTTCTGTTCTAAGGTCAATTTCATCAGCTCTTTTGTAGGCGGGGACATATCCTTGAAACCCTGGCCAAAAGGGACAACAGAGAAACCGAGGTTTTCAAGATTCTGAGTCATCTGTACCGCACCCCAGCGGTCAAAGGCAATATCACGGATGTTGTATTTCAAACCAAGTTCTTCAATAAAGGATTCAATGAAACCGTAATGTACTACGTTACCTTCAGTGGTTTCTAGGAAACCTTGTTTATTCCATATATCGTAATTTCATGATCTCGTCGTACACGCAGGTCGATTGTTTCTTCTGGTATCCAGAAGAAGGGGAGAATAGCATATTTATCATTCTCATCCAGTGGTGGAAATACAAGTACAAATGCTGTAATATCAGTAGAAGAGGAGAGGTCAAGTCCACCATAACAAATACGCCCCTCCAGAGATTCTGGGTCCACAGAAAAGGCGCAGGCGTCCCATTTAT
>NZ_CALNCS010000197.1 GCF_937875145.1 Alkalibaculum bacchi
AGAAAAGCTTGGCATCGCAGCCTAGGAAAGTACGGAAAAATGTCAGCATCCCCTGTCAGTAGGTTTCATATTGCCGGAAACAACTAAACACACGTATAGAGGAGAGTTCCGCGAAGCGCCCGGAAATCTGCTGAAGAGGAACTTCTTTGCCGATGCTCCCAACGAGAAATGGCTTACGGACACTACGGAGTTCAAGATTCCTGCGGGCAAGGTCTATCTGTCCTTTATAGTGGAGCGCTTCGATGGGATGGTCATAAGCTGGGTGATGTCCACCTCTCCTGATGCTGAGCTTGCAAACTCATCGCTTGATGCCGCAATAAAGACGCTGGGATCAGATGAGCATCCCATATATCACTCAGATCGCAGGTGTCATTATCGCTGGCCCGGGTGGATCAAGCGTTGCAATGCAAACGGCACAAGAAGGCCCCTATCGAAGAAGGGCTCATCACCAGACAACTCGGCATGCGAAGGCCTGCTCAAAAGGATGAAGGTCGAGATGTTCTTCGGAAGAAGTTGGGCAGGTTGGAGTATCGGAAATTTCATGGATATACTCGACTGCTACATCCACTGGTACAACGAGCAACGGATCAGGGTCTCATGAAAAGGCATGAGTCTGCTGGAACACAGGAGATCATTGGGATTGGCAGCAAGCATAGGGAGATATAGAAAAACGTCAGCATCCCCGTGCGGTCACCGTATCTTGACAAAACACATATGCTAGCGGCTTCCCGAAAGCGGCGTAGTCATGGAAGGGATACGATGTAGCAAGATTCAGATAAAGGCTTTCGTTAGCAGAAGCGATTTCGTGTCCACGTAGAACAGCCACTTTAGAGTACCCGTTCTAGTGGTATATAAAATACAGCCATTTACGGCAATATCTCTGCCGTTCATCATGTCTAAGCTGTCTTCACGTTTTCTGCACGGTATGCTAACACCAACTTGTTTAATTAAACCTGTACAAGTTCTTTGCTTTTTATTAAACAGGTAATAGTTTTTGTAGGGGAGAGGAGAAATGGAAATGGACAAGGTTAAGCTAGAAAGACCATTTTTTGTTGTTAATCCCAAGGCATATCTTTATGGTAGCGATCTTCAGAAACTTGCAAAAAAGACTGATGAACTTTGTAAGAAGTATAAATTTCAATGTTTATTTACGGCTCAATTAATCGACCTGCCTTGGGTTATTGAACATTGTCCACACTTGCTTCCATGTGCACAGTCTATGGAAAGCCTTGTACCTGGGCGGGGTATGGGTCATGTGCTGCCTGAGGCTCTTGCGGCTGCAGGTGTTAAAGCGACTTTTTTAAATCATGCAGAAAATCCAATGACAATACATGAACTTGCAGCTACAATTGCGCGTGCTAATGAAGTAGGAATCCTTACTTGTGTTTGCGCGGATTCTGTTGAAGAAGCTCAGGCCATAGCAGAGCTGCACCCAGATATTATGACTTGTGAACTTACGAGTTTAATTGGTACTGGTAAAATTGCAGGCAAGGAATATATGATGGCTTCAACTAGAGCTGTCAAAAAAATTTCACCCAAAACAAAAGTTTTACAGGCTGCAGGTATTCACTCAGGTCAAAATGTATTTAATGCCATCCTGTGGGGAGCTGATGCAACCGGAGGAACATCAGGTATTGTTACTGCAAAAGATCCTTTTGCAGTGTTAGATGAAATGTTTGCGGCTTTAGATCAAGCTCGCTCTGCGCTTTCGCAGAATGAAATATTTTAAATTCTATTAATTATAAAGTAAATTGATGATTATAGAAAGAAGGAAATAATGGGACTATTTAATAAAAAAAATAAAAAAGTGGAAGTAAAAACAAACTCTGTTGTTGCCAATAATCCAAAATTATCATCTCAAAAAACTAATAAGAAACAAAAAAAGATTTTACTATCTTGTGGTTCAGGCATTGTAACCTCAACGATTGCTCGTAAAAAAGTTGAAGAACTTCTTGATACGCATGGGTATAAAGGACAATACCTTATTACTCAAATACCCTTAGCATCTGCACCAGAAAAGTCTCGAGACTATGACTTTATTGTTGCGACATCTATTGCACCAAAAGAGCTTCACTGCGCATATGTAAATGGTACCCCATACCTTTCAGGGATAGGTGTTGAAAAGCCAAATGAAGAAATATTAAAATTGATGGATGAGTAAAATATATTTAATAATATTAACTAAAAATATAAAAATATAATTAAATATGCAAGAGATGAATATAGTTTTAACAAAAAGGAGGAGTAACAAGACTGAGGAAAGTGTACGCCATAATAATCTAATTTTTTAACTGTAGAAGGGAAGTAAAAAAATGGATGCTTTTCTTGGGTTCTTCGAGTTTATTCAAGGGCTAGGCGTCTCTGTTATGATGCCGATAGTACTTACAGTTTTTGGCTGCATTTTAGGTGCTGGCTTTGGTAAAAGTCTTCGTGCTGGTCTTACCGTTGGCGTAGGTTTTATTGGTTTAAACTTAGTAATTAATAGCTTGTTAGGCACCACTCTTTCTCCAGCAGTTCAATCAATGGTTGATCGTTTTGGCTTAAGTCTTAACGTAATTGATGTTGGTTGGCCTGCGGCTGCTGCTATTGCTATGGGTTCGACCGTTGGTTTAATTATTATTCCACTTGGGCTTGCTATAAATATAGTAATGTTACTTACTAATACTACCCAAACGGTTGATGTTGACATTTGGGATTATTGGCATTTTGCATTTACAGGTGCCCTAGTTGCTATTGTTACAAACAATTATATCTTTGGAATTATTGCAGCTATTCTTAATATGATGATTATTATGGTACTGGGAGATTATACTGCGCCCCTCGTTGAAGAATCGTTGCAAATGCCAGGAGTATCATTACCCCATGGTTTTACAGCTGCTTATGCGCCGATAGCGATGTTTTTTAATTGGATCTTTGATAAGATACCAGGTTTTCGTGATATTAATATAAATACAGATACGCTTCAGAAGAAATTTGGAGTTTTTGGCGAACCTATTATGGTGGGAACAATGATAGGTTTAGTAATTGGCATTCTGGCTGGCTACGATATTAGTGCAATTTTACAGCTTGCAGTTTCTCTTGGAGCAGTTTTAGTACTAATTCCACGCATGGCAGCTCTTCTTATGGAGGGGTTATTGCCCATTTCTGATGCGGCATCTAAATTTGTTGAAGGACGTTTTAAGAATCGTGGAAAGATTTACATTGGTCTTGATTCTGCTGTAGGAGTTGGTCATCCCGTAACACTTGCTATCTCTTTCGTGCTTGTTCCTCTGTGCATTTTTTTAGCTGTAATACTACCTGGTAATAAAGTTCTACCTTTTGCTGATCTAGCAGTAATTCCTTGGATGTTCGTTTTGATTACACCTGTGGTTCACAACAATGGATTTCGGGGAATAATAATAGGTATAATTGCTTTAACTGTAGGTCTTTATATAGCTACAGATTTGTCTCCTTTAATTACTAATGCAGCAGCTAATGTACAGTTCGATATGGGTGGAGCGACTGCGATTTCTTCAATTTGCGATGGGGCAAATCCGTTAACATGGGTGATAACAAGAAGCGCTGGATATCTTGGTGTTTTCGGTCTGCTTCTGATTGCAGTACTTGCATTTTCTATGGTTATTTGGAACCATAAGCGCATTGTCAAAGAGGCTGTTGAACTGCATGAGGCGGAAGCTGAATCTAGTAATACGTCTACGGCATCTTGTAGTGACGAAAAATAAATAGAGATATTAATTAATTATTATTCGGGGGTAAGTTTGATATGGGAATCCAGAGCTAGCAGAGTGCTAGCTCTGGATTGGAGGGAGCGATGAGTAAAACATATGTATATGAGCCTCCTTTCTTTAGTTTTGAGGTAACTTTTATAGGATTTTTTTGTGCAGTAATTTGCATTCTAAGTTTGATATTTAGTCTAATTGGTTTATATCTTTCTAAGGGTATTTGGATTATGGCAAGCATTGTCTCATTCTATCAAGTTTGGAATACATTTATATCGCACTCTAATCCAGAAAAAATAACTATCGATGAGAATGAGATTTCGTTCTATTGTTATAGAAAAACTACTAAATATAAATTTATTAATATTAATTCATTTAAATTAAGAGAGTTTCCTAGTTCCGGGAAAATATATTTACGTATAAATAATGCAACTATATTTCATGGACGGTATTGGGTACCTACAAAGATGTTTAATGATAGTGAAGAATTGTTTCGCACTTTACAGAATATCGAATATCAAATTCATCCGGATACTCTTAAGGCGCGCGCTCGTCGAGTAAATGAGGAGTATATCGAGCATGCTGATGAGATAAAAGCACTGCGAAATAAAAAACGGAAGCAAAAAATTAATAAAAATTAATATTTATACTAAAAAGTAACTAATAGGAGAAGAAGGTTTATAGATGTATGAACTTGAGCGTAAGCAAGTACTTAACACAGCTTTAAAGTTAGATCAATATGGGCTTATAGCGCTTATGGGTGGGAATGTAAGCTGGCGAGTAAGCGAGAAGTATGTACTAATTACACCATCTGGAATGGTATATGACCAAATGGTAGCTACTGATGTGCTCGTAATTGATATGGAAGGTAATGTGGTTGAAGGTGAGCGTAAGCCTTCTGTTGATACTAAAGCACTTCTTTATATTATGAAGCATAAACCATCTGCTAAAGCTGTAATCCATACCCACCAGCCTTATGCTACAGGACTTGGTCTTGTGATGGATAAAATTCCTTGTAACCTTTCTACATTGGCTAATTCTGCTGAAGGCTCAGTAAATGTTGCTCCATATGGAGATCCGGGGAGTTTATCGATGGGCATTCAGGCTGTTGGAGCAATTGGTGACAGGCTTTCTGTTGTACTTAAGCATCATGGTGTGATTGGTATTGGAAAGGATTTACAACAAGCTCTTGTTTCTGTTGTCTATTTAGAAGAAGCGGCTAAAACTATATCTGTAGCACTTTCTACAGGTAAACCAATGGCAGAAATGACGCCTAAACAAATACAGACAGCGGTTGATGTATTCCGATACCATTACGGCCAGAGTAATGGATATATGAACAAAAAGGATTGAACTTAGTGTATATAGTGCGCGTTTGGGGAGGTCTCAAATGTTAGTTAATTTGCGTGATATTTGTGCAATAGCAGAACAAAATAACATGGCTATTCCGCAGTTTAATACTCCAAGCCTTGAAGCGGTGCGGGCTGCTATCGATGCTGCTGAACAGACAGGCTATCCTGTAATAATCGCACATGCAGAAGGTCATGAACCGATTGTGCCACTAAGTGTTATTGGGCCTATAATGATTACGTTGGCTGAGCGTTCTTCAGCATTAGTTTGTGTCCATCTAGATCACTGTGAACATCTTTCTTATATGCGTCGAGCTCTAGAACTGGGCTTTACTGGTGCAATGTTTGATGGTTCTATGCTGCCATACAACGATAATATCTCTAATTCTTCTCGTGCAGCTGAAATGGTTACAGGTTTTAATTGTGGCCTAGAATGTGAGCTTGGCTCTATGGGTACACGAGAAAATGGATCTGGTCATGTGAATGATCATATTTCAGAAACTATATATACTGATCCTAAACAAGCCGTAGATTTTATTAAATCTACAGGGCTGGATATTTTAGCCTGTTCTTTTGGTACTGTTCACGGGATATATAAAGGAAAACCTAATTTAAATTTTGATATATTACGCAAAATACGAGATGAAATAGAGACTCCTCTTGTAATGCATGGAGGCTCTGGTGTTTCAGATGATGACTATCAGAGAGCGGTCAATGCTGGTATTCGTAAAGTTAATTATTTTACTTATGGCGTAAAGTATGCTGGAGAAGCAGCTGCAAAAGCAATTGAGCACCTTAGGATTGAAGATGCAAACTCGGAAATTTATTGGCAAGACCTTACCATACCTGCATATAGGTGTATGCTAAAAGATTTTAAACACGTCATCAAGGTTCTCGCAAATGGTGCTAGTCCACTAGCATAGGGGAAAATCATGATGGATCTCTCTCTTTTTGACTCAAAACTTGTTTTTTTTGATAATAAAGCAAAGAATTCAAGTGAATTATTTGATGAATTGAATCGCTACCTCTATCCAGAAGGATATGTACGTGATAGTTGGCTCATGGCTATTAAAAAGCGAGAGGATACTTATCCTACGGGCTTAGAAAGCCCTGATATTTCTTTTGCTATACCTCATGTAGAGCCAGAACATATTGTAAAACCTTATATTGCTGTTATTAAGCCTGCAGAGCCCATAACTTTTCAACCAATGGGTGGTGTAGTTAATCATCCTGTTGAAGCTCGTTTAATAATCAATCTTGGTCTCATTGAACATGATGAGGAACAAGTAGCTACCTTGCAAGCATTAATGGGTCTTTTTATGGATAACGATGCCGTTAATGATATTCTTTCCCAAGAAACTGGAGAAGGCATAGTTTCTGCGATTAAAATGCACCTTACGGAACAATAAAATGCTTATATAATTCCATTATATATGAGCTAATCTCTGGGCTACAATAGGCGGGCTGTGATACCACGTGGCAGGAGACTTCCTATGGCAGACAAGCCGTCTTTCTTTATAACAACACCC
>NZ_CALNCS010000198.1 GCF_937875145.1 Alkalibaculum bacchi
GTTAGCCTCATAGACCTGCTCACGCATTTCTTTGAGCAACATATACGTCCCCCTGAATTTAGAGTATAGAACGAAATGGAACATTAGGTTCATGCTCGAAGCAATCATGGAACCCACGGTCATACATATACTCAGTTTTATCTTTATCTAAAGGATATGTATATTCTCCACCAACCTTCCAAAAAAAAGGATGAAATTTATAATTTAAACGATCTTTACGCATCTCCCATAAAACTTTAATCTCATTAAGGTCAGCATAAAAATTTGTCCAAACATCCCAATGTATAGGAATAACTACTTTAGTTTGAAGTGCTTCTGCCATGCGTAAAATATCCGTGGCTTCCATCTTATCTTGAATACCAATTGGATTGCAGCCATATGAGCCAAAAGCGACATCAACACCACCAAATTGAGCTGCAATATCTTTTCCATGCTTTGCAAAATAGATAGAATAATGAGAATCTCCACTATGGTATATATTGCCACCAGGAGTACGAATAAGATAGTTTACTGCTTTTTTATCCATATCCATTGGACATTTTCCCCATAAATCTTCACGATCAGCTCCTGTTAAGTCTGTCGTAGTTATACAGGTACGATCAAAAGAGTCCATTACGATTATTTCTAAGTCTTTTATCTTAATTCTGTCTCCTGGCTTGACGACAATACAACGCTCTGCCGGCACTCCCCAACTCGTCCAAAAATTAACAGACTTTTCTGGCCCAATAAATGGAACTGGGACTTCATTTCCCTGCTCATTAACAGTAGCCATATCAGACTGAATAACATGGGCAGCAAATTCTTTACTCATATGATCTTGGTGGTAATGCGTTGCTAAAACTACGTCAACATGCTTAATTGCAAACGGATCAAAAACATACGGAATATTACGCAAATTTGGCTGCATTGCTCGAACGCCAGCCATATTTGCCATCTGATGTCCAACTTTCATCTTGCCATTACCATGAGTACGTTTTCCATTCCCGGTCCACAAGTCAATAGTTAATCTTGCATCAGCAGGAGTTTTAAGAAAAATGCCCGAACAACCTAGCCACCACATCTTAACGTTATTAGGCATTACCTTATCGTTTTCCATGCTCTCATTTAACCAAGTGCCCCACTCAGGAAAAGTATTCTCTATCCAGTTTTCTCGAGTTATTTCGCTAATAATAGACACAAAACTCCTTGAATACTCTGTATATCCAATAAGAAGAACTTACATCGTCTTAATTATAAGGAGTATAAAAAGCAACTTCATCTGTTTCTCGGTTAGCTGCAACTATTTTATCTAAATTTCCGCCACTAAAGACCCAACAATTTGTTGGCCCACGATCATGGTCAATTTTTTCTATATGAAAATCACCATCATCAAAAAAGACACGTATTAAATCTCGGTCTCCTTTACGATGTCCAACAATTGCACAAGGCTGGCCACACAAAACTCCTGCCCAAATTGCATGCAAAAACTCTCTCTTTTGAGGGTCAACCCATTGTTTAGTAAAAAGCCCTTCCCTATCTTTATGCCAAATAGTAAGTGTATTTCCATGAAATGGAGAAATCGAAATTATTTCATTTTGGCCATCATTATCAAAATCAGTAACTGAGATATCACTTACTTGTTCAGAGAAAAGTTTCTTAATTTTCCAAGAATCAAGGTCAGACTCTGGAGGTTCAAATTTAAAACAACCTTCATTAGTACCAATAAGAGCGTATGAACGATCTGGAGCGGTATAGAATCCATGATTTTTAAGTTGTTGCTCTTTTAATACTTTAAGAGGCAAAGAATGTTTTGAAGTAAATTCTTCAAGATGATGTGATAACTTACCACCAAAAATTTTACCTGGAAAACGCCAATCATTTTTATATTCACATGCACTCTTAATAGTACACGCTAATAAAAACAAGTTACCTGAAGTATTTTTTAATATACCAAACCTATGTACATATGGCATATTAACAAGAGTTGCACATTTCCAAGAGCCATCAGGCTGCTTTGTATAGCTACTTATACGTGCATGATCTCCTCCACAATTAGGAGAATAGAATTCTGTAGTAGAAAGAAATTGATCTGTTCTGCCAGGCACTTGCACTAAAGTCATCACTCCACCAGGACCAGACACTGGAGTATCAATCAACGACCCATCAAGAGCAAAGCGCACTATAGGGCCCTTTTTCTCTACTCCGATTAAAATACTATTCGTACTACCATCATTAAACATACCTATTGCATAGCACTTCGGCAAATCCCTAGAAATAACTTTCTTTTCGTATTTCACAGCTTTTCCTTTCAGCACAACTCAAAGAAATTTTTGATTCATCACTCGTTGGATTAAAAATCTATATTGATGTTAAGATCATCTGTAACTTTTTCTTCTTTCATATCCTCTTTGATCTTTGGTTTAACAATTGAAAGTAAGATACCTGTAATACACGCGCCAATTAAAAGAGCCGCAGCGTATAACAACGGAGCACTTGCAACAGGTATTGTAAAAATACCTCCAGAAAGAAGTGGAACCGTAACTCCCCATGACATTATTAAACCATCTGCAATACCAGACCCTAAGACTACACAAGGAACAGTTCTTACAGGATCTTCAAATGCAAATGGCAAAGCTCCTTCTGTCACCTGACACATAGACATAATAATAGCTGCAATTGCGTTCTGCCTATCTGCCGGCTTCCATTTCTTTGGAGCAAAAATAAGCACCGAAAGGGCGATACCCAAAGGCGGAGCCATTGCTGCAACATTTTTTCCAGCTGCTGGCCCCCATACACCAGAAGATGCAAACGCAGTTACAATTGCAAAAGAAATTTTGTTAACTGGACCACCCATATCAAAACCAGTCATACTTCCTAAACAGAATCCAAGTAAAAATTTTGAACCGGTATTCATATTCATAAAAAAGTTAATCGCAGCTGAAGTAAGAGCTGCAAGAGGTGGACCAACGATCCAAATGATTACCAATACTTCCAAAATTCCGCCCACAAGCGGAATAATAACTAATGGAATAATCCCTTTTACAGTCTTAGGTAACGGAAGCCGCACAAGCAAAATGGTAACAATTCCTGCTAAAAGTCCAGCAATCATTCCACCCAAAAAACTCGCATTAACAGTTACAGAAAGAAAGCCACCCATTATTCCTGGTGCAATTGCTGCTTTACCCGCTATTGAATAGCCAATGCCAGCTGCAAGAATAGCTATCATGATACTAAAACCACCATTGCCTGCAGTAAGTAGCCAATAACCAACTGTACCCTCAACATCTGTATTACCAATGATTCTGCCAATTGCTGTGCAAAAGCCTGACATAATAATTACGGGAATCATAAATGATAAACCCGTTAAAAAGTGTTTCTGTAAGTTTTGAGCAGTAAAAATATTTCGGATTTCCACTCCAACATTTTTAGCCATAATATCACCTCACAAATCTTTTACTGTTTAATTTTTTTTGAATAGTCTTTAGAAGACTCTTTGGAGTTTGAATTGCTGTATTTGTTGGGACATGCACAATAGGCTTACCAGCGAATCGTTCTTCTCCAGTTACTGCAACATCGGCTGCAATAATTACTACATCAGCATCTTTAATTTCATCTTGACTTAGTTCATTCTCCACTCCAGCACTTCCTTGAGTTTCTACATGCCCGATCATATCTAGCTCTTTAGCTGCAGATAACAATTTTTCGCGAGCCATATATGTATGTGCAATACCAACTGTGCACGAAGTGACTCCAACAAATTTCATTTTTCACACTCCCAGCTTTTATAAAATATTTTTTTAAAACTTTCTACACTATCCTCTTTAAGAAGACGGTCCTGAATATCGCTATGCGTTAAAGCTGCAGCAAGATGTGAAAGTAACTTCAAATGTTCAATATTTCTATTTTTTGTAGGAACAACTAATAAAAAGACTAATTTAATTGGCTTATTATCTAAGCTTTCCCAATCTCCGATAATGGATCTCGTTTTTAAAACACCAATCGCAGCTCTTAAAGCAGCGTCAGATTCACCATGAGGTATAGCAATACCATTCTCCATTCCGGTTACTCCAACACGCTCTCTGCGATAAACAGCTTCACAAAATTTTTTTTTATCAGAAATACAACCATTAACGTATAACATATAACATAATTCTTTAAGCGCTGAACTTTTCGTCTTTGACGATGAGCACAAATTTATATTTGGTCCTATAAAATCCACCATTTCACACCTTCTTATTTATAATTAGTGAAACTTAATAGTATATGGATTAGAAAATGAGTATTTATTTCCAATTACTTGATATTTCCCCTTGTAAGAAGGATTGCTTAATTTTAAAAGCAAACTACGATTTTTCATAATATAAAACATATAAAGAAAAAAATATGCAATACAAAGCACAATTGTTATTAAAATATAATTTAAAACACATGTAAAAACACTTGCTAATATTAAAAATAAACGAATCCAACTAATATAAGTATTCCATTCATAATATCCCTTTTTCCCATGAGTATATTTTTTGTAGAATATATTTTTACTTAAAATAAAACTACTTTTTTGGTTTATAGCCACCTATCTCCTTACGTAATGAATTAACGATCCTAGCTGAAAAAGTTTCTTGCTGCTGAGTACGTTGTCTCATAAGTAAAGTAATCCCCATCATAGGTACAGGAACATTCAATTTCATTGCTGAGTTAATAGCATCAATGCACGCACTACTTGAATGAATTGTAGTCTCAACATCATCAAGCTTCGGCTTCTTACAGAAAGCATCATATAGGAGATCCATCAGCCAACCGCGTATCACAGAAGACTTACTCCAATTATATGCAACGTCTTTAAGATTATATTCAAACTGGCTAGAATTTAATAAATCAAATCCCTCGCCCAAAATCTCTAGTTCAGAATGTAAAATAGCATTGTGTATTATTTTAAGATAATGGCCACTCCCCGATTTCCCAGTATACAGAAGACCATTTGGTGCTGAAATATCTGTCAAAAGTGGTTCAATTAAATTAAATCCTTTTTTATCACCCCCAACCATAAAACTTGCACCATGCCGTGCCCCATAAACTCCTCCTGACGTACCTATATCGAAAAAGAGGATTCCACTTTTTAATAGCAATTGACCATTACTAATGGAATCACGATAATCAGAATTCCCACCATCAATTAAAATATCCCCTTCTAAAAGAAGTTGAGAGAAACTGACGATCATATTGTTCGTTATTTTACCAGCAGGTAGCATTAGCCATACTATTTTTTTTGTTCCATCTTTTTTTATTTGATTTACATCATTAATAACTTGTATGTTATTCGCAATAGCTCTTTCTTCCATTTCATTTTTGATATCATAACCAATAACTTCATATCCTTTTTCCTGCATATTTAAAGCAAGATTTAATCCCATCTTACCAAGGCCAATCATATAAATCTTCATAAAATACTCTTTTCTTTAATAATTTATAAACAATTTCTCCCACATATCTTAGTGCTACTTTCTATGAAGCCATAGTAATTTAAACGATCAGAACATAGTTTATTCTCATTGTAAACGGTCATATTTTGGGTGTAAATGGTAATAGAAAACTTAATATTCTAACTAATTGATCATATCATTCATTTTTGTTAGAGTAGGTAAAACTTTCACATCTTTCTAGTACAAAAAGGATCTGTTATGGCAAGCCGAGAATTCGTAAAGCAGCGTCGCAAATCAATCGTACAGCTACTTAAAAAAACAGGGTCTATCCCAATTAATAGACTTGCTAACTTTTTTTCTGTATCAACAATCACGATTCGTCGCGATTTAGATATATTACAAAAAGCTGGATATGTTAATCATACTTATGGTATAGCAACTTTTAACTGTAACTACGCTAAACAAACAGGTTGTGAATATATATCAATAAAGAAACTAATATCAAGAACAGCAGCCGATTTAATACAGGATGAAGACATTGTTCTATTAAACTCGAGTTCTACTGCCCTAGGCATCATGGATTATATTCACTCAAGCAATGTAACAATTATTACAAATAATGGTATGATTCTTGAAAAAGATTATTCTAGAGATATTTCAGTGATTTTGACTGGTGGTGAAGTAAGACCTCTAAAGCATTCGCTAACAGGAGATTTTACTTTATCAATGCTTTCTCAAATCAGAGCTACTAAATGTATAATGGGCTGTGATGGCTTTTCTGCCAAGGCAGGTTTAACTACACATAATCCTAACGAAATGCAAGTTAATAAAATTATGCTTGAGCGTTCAGACCAGCGTATCGTAGTGGCAGATCATAGAAAGTTAGGTAATATTGCTAATTTCTCTTATGGAAATATTGGACAAATTGATATACTTATCACAGATAGAGGTTTGGAAAAAAAATTATTAGATCAGTTTTATGAAATGGGTCTAAAAAAGATTTTGTTAGTTTCACCTACAAAAGCGAAATAAAAATAAAATTATGTGCTGTGTGTATTTTTATTTTAATATGTTAGGATAATTTAAGGCTATCATTTGAGTCGAAGTACGAGATCATAGACCTCGGACTTTGATAGATCAAACTTCTTTGCAAGCCGCCGGGCAAGGGAGCTTTTTGACTCATGATTCGCTAGCCCTGCT
>NZ_CALNCS010000199.1 GCF_937875145.1 Alkalibaculum bacchi
GGTGGTTTTATGTTTCGCCCTTAAGGGCTCAACAGGCTAAAGCCTACAACAAAAAAACACCTGCCAAAGCTGGTGTTTCCTACAAGATATGTGAGTAAGTCTATAAGCCGAGTTCTGTATTAAATGATCATCTATCTAGGCCAATTGTTACCAATAAGCTCAAGCAACCTACCATTGGACGGCAACGAGCAGCTGCCCTTGTGTGTCCGTTCTTGGTCTTGCTCCGAATGGGGTTTACCTAGCCGAATAGTCGCCTATCCGCTGGTGAGCTCTTACCTCACCGTTTCAGCCTTACCTATCAAATTACTTTGTAATTTCATAGGCGGTTTACTTTCTGTTGCACTTGCCTTAGAGTCACCTCCACCAGGTATTACCCGGCATCCTGCTCTATGGAGCTCGGACTTTCCTCTCGTACAACCTTGCGGTTTTGTACCAGCGATCATCTGACTTACTCAGAATGTTATCTTAACATATGTTTATTTTATTTGCAATGGAAAAAACATCAAGGTAGTAAGCAAAACCGTATAAGCCACCAATGGTCACTGTAATGTGGACGAAGAAAGTTCGCCCCTACGACTTGAGAAACAAGTTCGTTTTCCAACTTTCCAACCTAACAACTTTATCCTCTAATCATTACATCACCTTTGGCAATCTTAAGCTAGAGACTAGCTACTGTTTCTCAGATTTCTTGCGTCTGTGAGATGATGATGACTCTGCCGCAATTTTCGCAGGTGTAGGAATGTAGATGGTTCTTTTCAATGCTTTGTGTGAACATTAATGAGAACTGCATCTTACAGCCATCACAGCTATCTCCAGTATAAGGAACTAAAACGGGGTAAAGGTTTTCCTTCTTGTCATAGTAAAATTTATAAGATTCTGGTGCAAGTTTATCATTGATCTTCTCTATATTTTTGTAAACAGAAGTTAGTGATTTTCTTGCATCCTTTTGCAGTTTTTCTAATTGCTTTATAGAAGATTCTACTGCTTCATAGATTTGTTCTAATTTTGATTTGAATCTCTTAATTTGCTTAATATTTGTTAGGTTTTCTTTTCTTAATTGTTGAAGAGTTTTATTTTTTTCTTCTAGTAAATTTTCATTATCTTGAATGTCTTTTTCTAATTGGCTAATTGCTTTTGGTTTAAGAACTCCACCACTATTTAGCATTTCTTCTGCAATAGAGGTAGCTTGCTGAATATTTTCTACCTCTTCTTTTAATCCCAATGCAATAGCATCTTTGTCTTTATATTCTGTTGCAATTTTTTTAGTAGTCTGTAATAGTTTATTGTAAGTTTCTTTACTTTTTTCGATGTGGTTTTTTAAATCCGTTACGCCTATTTCTTTTTCTACTTCGATGATTTTATTTTCCAATTGTTGTAATTCCCATAACATTTCTATATCAACCATTTTTACACTCCTTATTAAACACTACAAATCATTTATACTACTCTATTTATCTATATCAACACATTGGTGGAAACCCCACTCTTGTGATTCGGTTCATTTAGTAGCCCGATAAGCTAGTAAACTTTTAGTGTATCTCTTCCAGAAGTAGACCGCATGATCTCTACATGTACTTTGCTCTTTTTCGCACATTCTTCTAAGTATTCACTTAAGTACTGGATCACAATGATTTCTGTTGAAAAATGACCAGCATCTATCACAAATATTCCGATTTCTTCTGCTGTTTGGCCATCGTGGTATTTTAGATCTCCAGTAATAAAAACATCAGCTCCAGAAAACTTTGCTTTATGCATATAATTCGCACCAGCACCTGAGCAAACTGCTATTTTCCTTACTATGTTTGGCATAGGACCACTTCCGCGCAAGTTATTTAGATTCAATTTATTTTTTACAAAGGCTATGAATTCATTTCCGTTCATTTCCTTGTCCAATTTTCCAACAACACCTAGCCCTTGTGCTCTTCCATTGTTTTTTAAAGGATATATGTCATACGCTACTTCTTCATAAGGATGTACTTTTAAAACGGCCTTTAATGTTCGCTCTAAATCCCCTTCTTTTACAATGGTCTCAATTCTCACTTCATCCACTTCTTCTATTTTTCCAGGTGTTCCTATATACGGATTCGTGTTTTCTAAAGGCTTAAAACTACCGACTCCTTCTGTTGCAAAACTACAATGGCTATAGTTTCCAATCCATCCAGCACCTTGGCGTCCTAATTCTTCCTTAATTTTCCTTATATCTGATTTTGGCACAAAAATAGCAAGTTTATACAAGTTTTCATAATTTATTTTATCTAAAACTTCCAAATTTCTAATTTCTAGGTGATTTGCTAACCAATAATTAAGGCCTTTATGACTAATATCTAAGTTTGTATGTGCACTGTAGACGCCAATTTCTCTTGTGATTAATTCTTTAATTAATCTCCCTTTATAATTATCCCATCTTACATTTTTTAATGGTGAAAAGAGAAAAGGATGATGGGATACAATAAGGTCTACTTGGTTTTCAATGGCTTCTTTTAGTACAGCATCATTTACATCTAACCATACTAAAACCTTGTTAACTTCCATATTAG
>NZ_CALNCS010000200.1 GCF_937875145.1 Alkalibaculum bacchi
TGAAATGGGCAATGGGCAATATGGCTATACAAGAAATGGAAATTTTAAAATAAGCAATGAAGGCATTTTGACCACATTAGATGGTTACTCTGTAATGGGCATAGATGAGAATGGCCAATTAGAGCAAATTCCAATACAAAACAATGAAGTACATATAGATAATAGAGGTTTTTTTCCAGAAGAAGAGATCTATTTACTTGTAGTCGATTTTGAAGATTATAATAATTTGCAAACTATTGGCAATGCCATTTTCACAAGTGAGGCGGAAGCATTTAACCGAGTAGATGGAGAGGTAAGACAACGTTATATAGAAGCTTCAAATGTACAAATTGCAGATGAATTGGTTAGGATGATTGAAATATCAAGAGAGTTTGAATCAAATCAAAAATTACTTCACGCTGCTGATGAGACCTTAAATAAAGCAGTAAATGAATTGGGAAGGTTATAGGTGAACCATGAATAAGATTTTGACAATTGGAAAAACAGGGCTCCATTCTAATCAAAATAAAATGGATGCTATAGCTAATGATTTGGCAAATGTCAATACGACCGGCTATAAAAAGAAGAAGGTAAGCTTTCAGGAGTTATTGTTAAATCAAATTCATCAAGAGGACGTACTTTTATCAGAAAACATGAACCCTTCAGGCATCAATGTAGGCTCTACAAGTAGGGTGAGCGGCGTAGATTTTAAACAGGGGTCTATTATAAGTGCATCTGGTGATTATCAATTGGCTATTGAAGGCAATGGTTTTTTTGGCGTAAGAGATGAAAACGGTGATTTCTTTCTGACGAGAAATGGAAATTTTCACATCAATGAAGACTTAAGTATTACGGATGATAATGGACATAGACTAGAAATAAATGTAAGTGAGCCAGTAGAAGAGTGGGAAACAGGAGATATTACCATATCTCGTAAAGGCGATATCATAAAGGATATTGACGGAGTAGCGACTACAGTAGGAAAAATCCCCCTATACTACCCAGAAGTTTTAGACTCTCTAATCTCTTTAGGAGAAGGTAAATACGTAAACCGTGAAGGTATTACTCTATACAATTCTATAGACCAAGAAGAAATGTTTGGTAGCATTGTTCAAGGGGCATTAGAGTCTTCTAATGTAGATATGAGCAAAGTTATGACAGATATGATTATAACTCAAAAAGCGTATTCTATGAGTAGCAAAGCCATTCAAACGACAGATGAGATTATGGGAATGATTAATGGTATTAAAAGATAATTCAAGGGACTAAAAAAGCGCCAAAGGCGCTTTTTTAAGCTATTACAGCAGCGTTTAAATCTTTCATTAATGCATCTACATCGATTCCGTGTGCTAGAGCACCTTCTTCGATATTTTCAAATCGTGCAGCCATACATCCAAAACAGTGCATTCCATATTTTTCATAAACCTTCACAATTTCAGGGTGGTTTTCAACAGAAGTTAAAATACCCATATCTTTAGTAATTTTCATTAAGCTCACCTCCATAAAATATATGATAATACAATAGTTAAATAATATCTATACCTTTTTGTGAAAAATTGTCGTAATTCAAACTACTGTGTTTGCTAAAAGTCGATTTATGTGTATAATAGAAGTAATAGAGTAGAATAGATAAGTGGGGTGATGTAATGGTTTGCAATAAAGCGGTACTAACAAATAAGTCTGGACTACATGCAAGACCTGCTTCTTTATTAGTCGAATTAGCCAATAAATTCAAAAGTGAGATTTTTATAAAAAAGGATAATATGACAATAAACGCCAAAAGTATTATGGGAGTAATGACTCTCGGAGCAGCTCATGGCACGGAAATAATAATAGAAGTAGATGGTTCAGATGAAGACGAAGCGTTAAAGGCAATTATTCAATTGATTGATAGCAATTTCAACGAAGAATAAAAAATTTATAAAATCTTAAATAAACGAGCTTATATAGGAATGCAAAAAAACTTTAGGTTTACCTAAGGTTTTTTTGTTTGCCTGTATATTTTTTATTTCTTATCTTTAAATTGACAAAAATTGTGCTATAATATGCAAATGAGCATCTCGTACACACAAAGGGGAACGTATACATAAAAGTGACCTTCTATAAACAAATTCGAACCTCGACCAATAAAGCGGTGGAGGTTATGTGTATAAATAAAGAGGTGCCTAAGTACTTACTATAATGGGTATGCTATAGTATCATGCAAATTTAAGGAGATAAAATATGATTAGTGAGGAAAAATTAAACAGAATAAATTATTTAGCAAAGAAAAAAAAGGAGACAGGACTGAATCTAGAAGAACAGAAGGAGCAGGACGCCCTTAGGAAAGAATATCTTGAAAATTTTAGAAAAAGTTTTAGAAAACAATTAGACGATATTGAGTTCGTAGACTAAAGCAAAACTTAGAACCATACGCTACAGCCACAAGGAAAGGAGAATATCATGTCAGATTATAAAGAATTAGAAAAATTACTAGTTAAGAGATATGACAATGCATGGAGAAGATTAGAGGGCAATGAAAAAGAAATAGTCATGGACTTTAGTGAAACGTATAAAAAGTATTTAGATACATGTAAAACCGAGAGGGAAGCTTCTCTTTACTCAGCAAGAATTGCAGAGGAGAAAGGTTTTAAATCCATTGACTACTATATTAAAAATCATAAAAGACCAGAGCCAGGAGATAAGATATATGGCTTATTTAAAGATAAGACAGTAATTTTGTTTGTTATAGGAAAGGAAAACTTTGAAAAAGGCTTAAATATCATTGGAGCGCATGTAGATGCGCCACGATTAGATTTAAAGCAAGCTCCTTTGTATGAAGATACAGAATTAGCTTTTTTCAAGACTCATTATTACGGTGGAGTAAAAAAATACCAGTGGGTTACTATACCGCTAGCATTACATGGGGTGATTATTAAGCAAGATGGAACAAAAATTACTGTAAATATTGGTGAAGATGAAAAAGATCCCGTGTTTTATATTACAGACTTATTACCACATCTTTCAAAAGAACAAAATGCAAAGAAAATTAGCGAAGCTATTACAGGTGAACAGCTAAATATTCTAGTAGGTAGCATTCCAATGGACGATGAGGATATTAAGGATAGTGTTAAACTTAATATCTTGAAATTATTAAATGAAAAATATGATATTAAAGAAGAAGACCTAGCTTCTTCAGAATTAGAAATTGTACCTGCAGCAAAAGCAAGGGATATTGGATTCGATAGAGGCTTAGTAGGAGCCTATGGGCATGATGATCGAGTATGCGCTTTTACTGCATTGGAAGCTCTTTTAGAAATGGATGCTCCTAAGAGAACTTGCGTAACAATATTAGCAGATAAAGAAGAAATTGGAAGTGTAGGTAATACGGGAATGACTTCTAATTACTTTGAAAATTTAGTAAGTGAATTGATTCATTTATCAGGAGTAGGCAAAGCGGACTTGGTCTTAAGAAGATGCCTTATGAATTCCAAATTTTTATCTGCAGATGTAAATGCAGCATTTGATCCAAACTACCCTACAACTCATGATAAGTTAAACGCTGCTTATATTGGTAAAGGTATTGTACTGACAAAATATACAGGCTCAAGAGGAAAAAGCGGAAGCAATGATGCTAGTGCAGAATTTGTTGGTGAAATCAGAAGAATCTTTAATGAGAACAATATTTGTTGGCAAATGGGAGAACTTGGAAAAGTTGATGAAGGTGGTGGTGGAACCATCGCATATATTCCAGCAAAATACGGTATGGATGTTATAGATGTAGGAGTCGCCTTACTGAGTATGCATGCTCCATATGAAATTGCTAGCAAAGCGGATATATATATGGCATATAAAGCATACAAAGCATTTTTCTACAGTAATTATGAATACTAATAGGTGACCTAGGTCACCTATTAGGGTTCGTTCTACGCTTTATGTTCTATGTTGTAAGTAATTGAGTTCCTTTCAAGCAAAAACTCTTGTTACCTTACCATAGGTGAATAAAAGATTTTTCTTATAACTTAGAACTTATATCTTAGAACTATAAAGGCGGTGTAATGATGAAAATATATGGCTTAACGGGTAGTATTGCTACAGGAAAAAGTACCGTTTCTAATATTCTTAAGGAGTATTGCAATGCCAAAATTATCGATGCAGATTTGCTTGCTCGCAAAGCTGTAGAGCTAGATAGCATTGGTTTAGAAAAAATAAAAGAAGAATTTGGGCCAAGGATTCTTTTGCCTGACGGTACTCTCGACCGGAAAAAATTAGGCGATATGGTGTTTGGCAGTAGCCATGCCATTAAAATATTAAATAATATTGTGCATCCAGAGGTAGCTAAGCTATACAATGAGGTAGCAGATCAGTATAGAACACAAGGTTATGAAGCCATTCTTTATGACTGCCCTTTGCTCATAGAAGAAAAACTTACAGATACTGTAGACAAAGTGATTTTGGTAGTTTCTAGTGAAGATGCTCAATTGGAGCGATTAATGGCACGAAACAATCTTACAGAGGATGAAGCAATAAAAAGGATTCAATCTCAAATGAATATAAAGGACAAGATTTCCTATGGGGATTACTTAATTTATAATGATGGAGATTATGATCAGTTAAAAGATGCAGTGATTTATTTATGGAGAAAAGTATTGAAAGTTGGAAAGCTGAAAGTAGAAAGAGGATAAAGGGGACGCATTTTAAATGTGTCCCCTTTATCCTCTAAACCTCTTAGTAAAATGAACACTGAACATGGAATAGTACAAATATGCCACGTTTACATTACGCCTATCATATATTGCTCATTATTCATTGTTCACTATTCATTGCAACGTAAGCTGCATATTTGGTGCGAAGGAGGGGACTTGAACCCCTACGAGAAAACTCCCACATGCCCCTCAAGCATGCGCGTCTGCCAGTTCCGCCACCCTCGCAGTAGTCAGAATCAATTACTTAAATCATTATAAAGGTTTGACAGATAAAATTCAACTCTTTTTTGAAATCTATCAAGGTGAAGCGTTTTGTTAAAAAAATATCTTTATTAATATGATTTTATTTAGTATAATAAATAACACGGGGGAGAAAAGGATGAATAAATTGTGAAAATTAATATTGTAAACTTGGCAACTTTGGATTATTCACGGACGCTAAAAATACAAGAAGAGTTAAGAGAACTTCGAGCAAGTGACAAAATAGAGGACACTCTTCTCATTGTAGAACATCCAGCAGTACTAACTTTAGGAGTAAAAGGTAAAGTCGAAAACATACTAGTTTCCGAAGAATTTCTACAAAGCAGAGGGGTAGATGTAGTTCGATTGAGTCGAGGTGGGGATGTCACCTACCATGGTCCTGGTCAAATTGTAGGATATCCTATTTTTCATTTAAAAAACTATAATAAAGACGTGCGCAAATTTGTTTGGAGAATAAAAGAAACCTTTATTAAGATGTTACGCGAAATATACAATATTGAATCCTATGGTCTCGATGGAGAACATACAGGTGTATGGATAGGCAATGATAAAATAACGGCTATCGGTATATCCATAAGTAAAATGGTAAGCATGCACGGCTTTGCCTTTAATGTAAACACAAATTTAGAGCATTTTAATTGGATTTATCCTTGCGGTTTTAAAGACCGAGGAGTAATCTCCCTAGAAAAACTAGTAGGGCATCCTATGGATATGGATGAACTAAAAGATAAGACCGTAAAATATTTTTGTGAATTATTTGAAGTAGAACCCGTTTTTATGAGCTTAAAAGATGTACTGACAACACCATAAGCAATGAAAAGCTTTACAAAAAGTATATTGCTACATTTTTGTAAAATAAAATTTTAACAAAAATATAGTAGTATACTTAATAATCTGTTATAATGGAGACATTGTATAAAATAATTGAAAGGAGTGTTTCTAAGTGAATATTAAGCATTCTACCTTTAAGGGCGGAATTCATCCACCAGGGCGCAAGGAGCTAACAAGTGGCAAAGAATTAGTAATAGCAAAAGCTCCTGAAACAGTAGTTATTCCAATGTTGATGCACTCAGGATCTCCAGCGAAACCTTTAGTAAAAAAAGGCGACCTTGTAAAAGTAGGTCAGTGCATAGGTGAACCTAAGGGATTTATCTCTGCGATGGTTCATTCAAGTGTATCTGGTGAGGTCATAGCTGTTGAGCCAAGACTTCATCCAAAAGGGCAAAAAATCGTATCTGTAGTCATCAAATCGGACATGCAAGATACTCTTTATGAAGAAGTAAAGCCAAAAGGAGATTTGGAAAGTTTATCCCCTGAGGAAATCAAGCAAATTGTGCAGGAGGCTGGTATTATTGGAATGGGTGGAGCAGCATTTCCTACACATGTAAAGCTCACCCCAAGAAAAGGAAAAACGGTAGAGCACATTATTTTAAATGGTGCAGAATGTGAACCCTATTTAACATCGGATGAGTATATTATGAACAATCATGCTGATAAAGTGGTCTTCGGACTAAGAGCTATGATGAAGTGCATGGGTGTTCAAAGAGGGTACATAGGAATTGAGGACAACAAGAAGGAAGCTATCGAGGCCATAAGTAAGGCTCTTGGTAATGACGAATCCATTGAGCTTTTTTCACTACATACGAAATACCCACAAGGTTATAAGGATCAATTAATAACAGCAATTATAGGTAAAGAAGTTCCATCTGGAGGCTCTTCGGCTGATGTTGGAGCAGTAGTTTTTAACGTGGGGACAGCAGCTGCCATTTCTGATGCGATACAAGAAGGAATGCCTCTCATAGAGAGAATCGTAACCATATCCGGCGGAGCTGTAAAAAATCCAAGTGTATTAAAAGCTAAAATTGGTGCAAATATAGCAGATTTAATTGAAAATTGCGGGGGTTTTTCAGAAGAACCTACGAAGATTATCAATGGTGGGCCAATGACTGGACTTGCTCAGTACTCTCCTGATATTCCTCTTCTCAAGGAAACGACTGGTATTTCATGTCTTACAAAGGAAGAAGCAGAGGTGCCAAATCCTCAACTATGTATTCGATGTGGAAAATGTGCTAGCATATGTCCTGTTCGATTATTGCCTTTGTATATAGCAGAATACTCTTTAAATGGAGATTATGAAAAATGTAAGAAATATCACGCATTAGATTGTATGGAATGTGGCAGTTGTTCCTACATATGCCCTTCAAAGCGAACACTGCTCTCTTCCATTCGTGTTGCAAAAAGAGAAATTATCGCAAATAGCAGAAAAGAGAAATAAGGGGGTTAAACATTGAAGGAAGATTTATTAATCGTATCATCGTCGCCTCATATCCGCGCAAATCACAGTACCTCTAGCATAATGAGAGATGTGGTCATTGCTTTAATGCCAGCACTTATAGCTGGAGTAGTGCGATTTGGAATAAGAGCAGCGATACTCACAGCCATCTGCATAGGAACTTGTCTGGTTACAGAAGCAATAATACAAAAATTAATGAAAAAAGAAATTACTATTAATGACTACAGCGCAGTAGTAACTGGTATACTGTTAGCATTTAACTTGCCTGTTAGCGCATCTTGGTGGTTGGCTGTAATCGGTTCTGCATTTGCCATTGCCATCGTCAAACAATGTTTTGGAGGAATCGGTCAAAACTTTATGAATCCAGCTCTTGGAGCAAGAGCGATGCTTGTAGCATCTTGGCCTTCAAGGATGACTTCTTCTGCTTTTGTAGATGCTACAACTTCAGCAACTCCTTTAGAACTTGTAAAAAGCGGAGTTACAGAAGGATTACCAAGTTATATGGATCTGCTAATAGGTAATGTAGCCGGATGTATTGGAGAAGTATCTGCCTTAGCTTTACTTATTGGAGGACTGTATCTGCTTTACAGAAGAGTTATTACTTGGCATATTCCAGTAGTATTTATGGGAACTGTATTTGTACTTGCATTCATTTTTGGCGAAAACCCAATGTATCACCTTCTAAGTGGAGGTTTGTTCTTAGGTGCTTTCTTTATGGCTACAGACTATGCTTCATGTCCTCCAACAAAAAAAGCCCAAATTATTTATGCTTTTGGATGCGGGTTATTGACAACCGTCATAAGACTATGGGGAGGTTACCCAGAAGGGGTGTCCTATGCAATTCTTCTTATGAATGTATGTGCACCATTAATTGAGCGATTTACCATACCTAGAATTTACGGGGAGGTGAAGGGTTGATGAAAGAGATTATTAATTTAGCTCTTAAACTTTTTGTTATTACTGCAGTTGCAGCTTTAGCCTTAGCGTTCACGAATTCGATTACAGGAGAAAGAATCGCAGAACAAATCGAAATGGAAAATAAATTAGCTCGTGAAGAGGTCATATCGCCTTCTGACTACTTTGAACAGGTTGAACAGCAAACGATTATTGATCATGAAAAGAAATTAGGTTTTAATAACCTCGAAATCATCTCTGAAGTGTACAAAGATATTGTAGGGGATGAGATAATAGGTTATACGTTTAAAGTCTTACCAAAAGGCTATGGTGGTGAAATGAATATATTAGTAGGGATTTCAATAGAGGGCGAGATTACAGGACTTAAGGTAGTTGGACACAGTGAAACTCCTGGATTAGGGGCAAAGGCTACAGAAAAATCCTTCCAAGATCAATTTGCAGGAATGTCTACAAGTACCCCACTTACTGTAATCAAATCAGGTACTGCTGGTGATAGTGAGGTTCAAGCTATTACGGGATCTACTATTACTACACAAGCTGTTACGGATGGGGTAAACGCTGCTCTTGAAGTATTTAATGAAATGAATAAATAGGGGGGAGGTATAAGTTATGAATTTTATTAAAAATCTCTGGAGAGGTATTATTCCAGAAAACCCAATTTTTCGATTGGTTTTGGGAATGTGTCCTACACTGGCAGTAACCACTGCTGCGGTTAATGGCTTGGGAATGGGCCTTGCCACAATGGCCGTATTAATTGGCTCGAATGTAGTAGTTTCACTACTTCGAAATTTCATACCAAATAAGGTAAGAATACCAGCTTACGTAGTAATTATAGCATCCTTTACAACTATTGTGGGATTGCTTTTAAAGGCTTTTGTGCCTGTTTTAGACAGGGCATTAGGTCTTTTTATTCCTCTTATCGTCGTAAACTGTACTATTTTAGCGAGAGCAGAATCTTTTGCTTCTAAAAACGGTATTTTAGATTCTTTAGCTGATGCGGTAGGTATGGGCATTGGATTTACTTTATCACTAACTCTATTAGGTAGTGTCAGAGAAATATTAGGTGCGGGTAGCATGTTTGGATTTTCGCTGTTTGGTGCTAGTTATGAACCAGCTTTGATTATGATTTTACCTCCAGGTGCGTTCCTTGCTCTAGGACTTCTCATGGGACTACTAAACAAGTTGACGGATAGAAAAAAGGAAAGGAGCAGTGTAAATGACTGAGTTACTGATTATCCTATTAAGTGCTATATTAGTAAATAATTTTATATTAGTAAAATTTTTAGGTATCTGCCCTTTTCTAGGAGTATCTAAACAAGTAGAAACCGCTGCAGGCATGGGAGCAGCAGTTACCTTTGTTATGGCACTTGCCTCTGCAGTTACATACGTTATACAGTATACGATATTAGAACCCTTTAACTTGCAGTATTTGCAGACAATAGCTTTTATTTTAGTCATTGCATCTTTAGTGCAATTTGTAGAAATGGTTATTCAAAAGGTAAGCCCTACTTTGTATGATGCTTTAGGTGTATATCTTCCTCTTATTACGACAAACTGTGCTGTACTAGGGGTAGCCATTTTAAATATCGATGCAAAGTATAACTTTATTCAAACTATTTTTAATGGCGTGGGAGCAGCACTCGGTTTTACTTTAGCTATTGTGCTATTTGCAGGAATTAGAGAGAGATTAGAAATCGCTCCTATTCCTAAACCATTACAAGGTTTTCCTATTGCATTGATTACTGCCTGCTTAATGTCTATAGCGTTTTTAGGCTTTTCAGGATTACTATAGGAGGTGATAAGGCTTGATAAGTGAATTAATTGTTCCTGTTCTTTGGTTAGGAGGAATGGCCATAGTTTTTGGAGCCATCTTGGGATATGCATCAAAGGTGTTTGCAGTAGAAAAAGATCCTAAAGTACCAATGATTTTAGATGTATTACCTGGTGCAAACTGTGGTGGTTGTGGATTTCCAGGCTGTGAAGCCTATGCAGTGTCTGTTGCTGCAGGAAGTGCAAAAGTCGATAGTTGCCCAGTTGGAGGGGCGAGTGTCGCTGAAAAAATTGGTGAAATTATGGGCGTAGATGCCGGTGGTTCAGAAAGAATGATTGCCCGGGTAATTTGCCAAGGTACATCTTCTAATTGCTCTAATAAGTTTGAGTATTATGGAATAAAAGATTGCAAGGAAGCGGTCATTGCTTTGGGCGGTCAAAAAAGCTGTAATTATGGCTGTTTAGGATTTGGAACTTGTGAGAGAGTCTGTCCTTTTGATGCCATTCATGTAACAGAAGACGGAATCGCAAGAGTAGACCCTGATAAGTGTACAGCTTGCGGAAAATGTATAGAAGCCTGCCCTAAACTAGTTATTGATTTAGTGCCAGCGTCTAAGAGCGTTCACGTAGATTGCAACTCAAAAGATAAGGGTAAAGAAGTAAAATCAAATTGTAAAGTTGGTTGTATTGGTTGTAAAGCTTGCGTAAAAAATTGTCCTGAAGAGACCATTGGTTTTGAAGACAATTTAGCCAAAATCCACTACGACAAATGCACAGAATGCATGATCTGCGTAGAAAAATGTCCAACAAATGCAATCACAGCAGAAATGATTCAAACGAAACAAAAAGTATCGTAATGAGCCTGCGACGCATTGGTTCTACGTTTTAAGTTCTACGCAAACCCAAAAAGCCACCTTCGGTGGCTTTTTGGGTTTGCTAACCATCTTGCATAAATTCCGCCTTCTCCTATCCTAGTTTTTCTCATCTAACCATCTAACATTTTCCACAAAGGTTGATTTTGAAATCATACGTAATTTTCTTTACTTATTTAGAAAATTTTAATATACTGTATAATATCATTTAGTAAAACTGTTTATTTGGAAGGGGCCTAAGTGTATATGAGGAATAGTAAGGGGATTTTACTATTAATTGTGCTTGCTTCCTTGTTTGCTGGGCAGTTGGCAGGAGAATTTCTTTCTGATTACATAAGTATTTTCGGGAAAACTGTTAATATTAGCATTTTAAGTGGTGGCGCTCCATGGGTATTAGATTTAAGTTTTGCTACGTTGACTTTTGGTTTAGTCATTAATATTAATTTAGGTAGCATTGTATTTTTAATACTTGCTTTAGCCATTTACTACCGAAATTAATAACAGAGAGGATAAAATTGTGAGTAGAATTATTTTAGCATCTGGATCTTCAAGAAGAAAAGAGATATTAGAAAATTTAAACTTAAAATTTGATATTATAGTCAGCGATATCGAAGAAAAAATAGACAAACAATTATCCAATGAGGAAAATGTAGAAGGAATTGCTTTAGGAAAAGCATTAGATGTAGCTGAAAAGACAAATGGCACCCCTAGAATTATTATTGCAGCGGACACTATGGTAGTCTCTGATGACATATTAATAGGCAAGCCTACTAACGATCAAGAAGCCTTTTGTATTTTAAAATCGTTGTCTGGTAAACAGCATGAAGTGATTACAGGAATATGTGTTTTTAGTACAGAAAAAAATAGAAAAATCGTGAGTCATAGAAATACCAAAATAAAATTTGCTAGCCTTAGTAATGAAGTCATTTGGAGATACATTGAAACGGGAGAAGGACGAGATAAGGCAGGAGCCTATGCCATTCAAGGTTTAGGGTCTCTATTTGTAGATACGATAGAGGGCTGCTATACGAATGTAGTAGGATTGCCAATTACATTGCTTTGTGATATGCTAGCAGAATTTGATGTTCATATTCTATAAGAAGCTTAAATGAGAAAGTCGGTCTATTATAGATAGAGTTAACAAGTATAATAGATCTAGAAAGGTGGAAGTTAATTGGGTATATTTAATAATGGATACGTGGGCATTGACTTAGGTACAGCAAATATTTTAGTCGCTATAAAAGGACAAGGTATTATTGTAAGAGAGCCTTCTGTTGTGGCCATAAACTTAGATACAAAAGAACCTATTGCCGTTGGAAATGAGGCAAAGGAGATGATAGGCAGAACACCAGGTAATATTGTGGCTATTAGGCCTTTAAAAGATGGGGTTATTGCAGACTTTAGGTCAACGCAAATTATGTTAAAATATTTTATCGATAAAGCGATTAAGCTCTCAAAGTTTAGAAGACCGAGGGTTTTAATTGGGGTTCCATCAGATATTACAGAAGTAGAGCGTAAAGCGGTCATTGAAGCCGCTCAGATGTCAGGAGCTAGTCAAATAGGTATTATTGAAGAAGCTCTTGCCACAGCAATTGGCGCAGGTTTGCCAGTTGCTGAAGCTACAGGAAGTATGGTCATTGATATTGGTGGAGGTACTACAGATATTGCGGTAATCTCATTAGGTGGTCTTGTTATCAGCAATTCCAAGAGAGTTGGTGGAGATGATTTCGATGCGTCTATTATTCAATATATTAGGAATAAATACAACTTATCCATTGGAGAAAGAACAGCAGAAAACATAAAGATGACTATAGGATGTGCAATAAAAGACCTATACGATGAAGAGATGAATATTAAAGGACGAGATTTACTATCTGGCTTGCCAAAGACATTAGCTGTTACTACACAAGATATTTATAATGCTATTGAAAATCCGATACAGACGATTGTAGAATCTGTAAAAAGCGTATTAGAAAAGACGCCGCCAGAGTTAGCATCAGATGTTATGGAACGAGGAATTGTCATGACTGGTGGAGGTGCTTTGTTAAAGGGGCTTAATCATCTAGTAGAAAAGGAAACAGGTATTAGATGTAGTATTGCAGATGATCCGCTAGACTGTGTGGCAAAAGGTACGGTAATGGTATTAGAGCAGGGATACAATAATGAAATATTTAATGCAAAATAATTTTTGGAGGTAATTTTGTAATTGAAATGGTTTAAAGAACATCGTGTAGCCATAAATATTGTCATAATGGTTTTATTTCTGTTCGTGTGTATTGGAACGACATCTCAGGGTAGAGCATATACTACCGCTCCTGAGGGCATAATACGGAATACCACATCACCTGTAGAAAGAGTACTGTACTTATCGTCACAATACGTTAAAAACCTATATGATTTTGTCGTTGATTTGCCGTTTCTTAAAGCCAAAAATGAACAGTTGGAAAAAGAGTTAAATGAAGCTGAAATTAAATTAGCGAATTACGATAAATTGACTCAAGAAAATGAAGAGCTATTGAAATTGTTGGATTTTACAAAAGAAAATAGTCAATATCAGTATATATCTGCATCTGTTGTCAGTGTTGATCCTTATAGAGGTTTTAGTTTGGTAGTAATCAATAAGGGCAGCAATGAAGGAGTCAAAAAGGATATGACGGTCATTTTAAGTGAAGGTCTTGTAGGGAGAGTAAAAGAAGTCTCTAATGGAACGAGCAAAGTTTTGACCATAATAGATAGTACAAGTATGTTTAATGGTATAAGCGTAAAAAGCAAAGACTATATTCGGATCACTGGTAAAGATGATCAATCTATGCTGAAGGGATATGCTGATCCTGAAGCAAAAATAAAGAAGGGTGACATTATCGTAACTTCAGGTCTAGCCGGTGTATTTGAAAAAAATATTGTCGTAGGAAAAGTAAAAGAGATCAAGGCAGATGCTGGAAGGTTAGAAAAAATTCTCACCATTGAGCCGTCAATAGATATTGAAAAGATCGATAAGGTATTACTCATTAAACGGTAGAATAAGGTGATAGTTTGAATATTGTCAAATTAAGTATAATATTATTGATGGAGCTCATATTACAAAGTACTGTCTTTCAATTTTTTAATTTAAGCGGCAGATATCCAGATCTTTTATTAATTAGTTTAATATGCTTTTCCATACTTTTAGGAAGAAAGCAGTCCTATACTCTTGGGTTCATTATAGGTTTACTAGCAGATATTTTATATGGTGATTTTATTGGATTATATGCTTTGAGTTTTCTCTTGACGGCATTTATTACTAGCGTAATAAGCGAAAATATGTTTAAAGATAGTTTATTAGCTCCTATTAGTGTTTTTCCGATAGGAGTTATTATCAATCATGGTTCGAGAGTTTTAATCTTGTATTTAATAGGAAATCACATCTCCATTGTCAATTACTTGAAGTTTTTTAATCTTACCTATTGGGTAATAAATTTTATGGCCTTGTTTTTGATTTATCCATTGTCATTAAGATGGGTTCGAAACAATCATCAAAGTCGCAAATAAGGAGCTAATTTTAAACAAATGATAGTTAATAAGAATAAATATAGATTTATTTTTTTATTCGTATTTTTAATTTTGTTAATCACAATATTTCTTTCTCGCCTTGCTTACTTGCAAATCATCAATGGTGATCAGTACGCACAGATGGCTGAAAATAAAATGGTACAAAAAATTACGGAAACAGCTCCTAGGGGGTCTATTGTTACAGGAGATGGTTATGAAATAGCTAAAAGCAAGGTTGGTTATTCAGTAGAGCTCATCTACAGCAATATCGAAGATGGACAGGAAAATCAAGTGCTTTTACAACTGTATAATTTACTTGAAAAGAACGAGGAAGTGTTTGAAGATAATTTTCCCCTATTGATTGAAAAGGGATCTATATTTTTTGCTTATGAAAAAGAAGAAAAAGAGTGGAAAGAAGAACACGAGATTCCTCGAAATGCTACAGCAGAAGAAACACTAACCATACTTAGAGACAAATACAATGTAAAAGATGAAATCAGTAATGAAGTCGCCTTAGAAGCTATTGAAAAAGTTCATATGAATGCAAACTTACCCCTTTCTATTAAAGATGGGGATATTATATTTAGCTATGAAACAAGAGAACTTCAGTGGAAAAAAGATTTTGGCTTTAAGAAAGAAGAATATGACTATAGTGCGCAGAAATCTCTTCAAAAGCTTCGGAAAATGTATGAAATAGATGATACGTTATCCAATGAAGATGCTAGAAAAATTTTAGTGTTTCGCCAGATGGTAAGGGCACAGGGATTTCGGTCTTGGGAGCCTATTCAAGTAGCTCGAAATATCAAACTAGAAACAGTGTTTGAAATTGATTCAAGAGTACATGAATTGTCAGGAATCAGTGTGGCTTCTAATCCTGTGAGGGAATATCCTTTTCAAAATTTGGCTTCTCATGTCTTAGGGTATATTGGGAAAGTTAGTGAGAAAGATGTTGAAGATGGAAGCTATAAGATGAGAGATCTTAAGGGGATTAGTGGGATTGAATCTTCCTTTGAAGAATATCTAAAAGGACAAGACGGTCAACGGTTTGCCGTTACAGATTATAAAGGTATTGCGCAAAATGACCCAACAAAAGAGGTCCAAGACCCTATTGGTGGAGATAATGTATATTTAACTTTAGATTATGATCTACAAAAAGTAACGGAAGAATCTTTAGCAAATCAGATTAAAAAAATTCAAAGGACAAATGCACCTAATGCAAAATCTGGAGCAGCAGTAGTCTTAAGTGTAAAGACAGGCGCAGTACTAGCTTTGGCTAGTTATCCTGATTACAATCCTAATTTATTTACCAATGGAATCAGCTCTGAAGATTGGAATGAATTAAACGTACTAGTAGATGACCCATTGTACCCAAAACCCCTTTACAATAATGCCACATTATCAGCACTACAACCAGGTTCTGTGTTTAAACCTCTAATGGCTGCTGCAGCTTTACAAGAAGGGGTCATTACAAAGCATTCAACAATATACTGCGGAAGGGTTTATGGGAGATTCCCTCAATTTACATGCTTAGGGGCCCATGGCGCAGAGAATGTACGAGAAGCCATAAGAGATTCTTGTAATATCTTCTTTTATGAAGCAGGATATCGACTAGGTGTAGACAATATTGAAAAATATGCGAAAGAATTTGGAATAGGTCAAAGAACAGGTTTGGAAATATCCGAGTCTTCCGGCTATTTAGCGACAAAAGCTGACAAAGTACAAATTCGAACGTATTCTACATCAGATTATATTCGAAGAACTGTGGGGATCAAGGGAAATGCTATTATTACAAATGAGGATGGAACAGAGCAAGCTGTATATAAGTCTTACGCAATTGCAAAAGAATTGTATAGTCAAATAACGCCTGATAAATACGAATACAACTCGATCTCTCAATTATATAATCGTATTTTTGAAGAAGTTACTGCGATTATGGCCAAGTACAATGTAAAAGATAATGTGTATTTGCAAAAAATCACGCAGCAAATTATGGATTCAAGATGGGTAACAACAGATACGATTAATGCGTCCATTGGTCAAGGTGGGAATTCCACTACGCCAATCCAAATGGCAAATTTTTTAAGTAGTTTAGTAAATGGGGGCATTCGCAGAGAGCCTTATTTAGTAGAGAAAGCTGTAAATAGCGATGGAAAAGTTACGTATCAACATAAGGAAAAAATAACAAATAAAATCAATGTAGATGAAGAGTATATTAAAGAAATAAAAAAAGGTATGAAGGATGTAATGACACAAGGGAGTGGTCGATCCGCTTTTTTAGGTTTTGATCACAATGGTATAGGAGTAGGGGGTAAAACGGGTACAGCTCAATACGGCTCAGATAAGATAGATAATACTGGGTGGTTTATGGCATTCGCCCCTTATGACGATCCTGAAATAGTTGTAGTAACCATGATTATTCAGGGAGATACAAGTATTAACTCTGTCCCAGTAGCAAGAGACATAATAGATGCCTATTTTTATAATAATTATACTTTTGAAGAAGCACAAGAAATGAAAAAAAAGGAAGAAGAGTCTAAAAAAGAAAACGGTGAAGTAGAAAAAAAGGAAGTAGATGATGAGGAAAAAACCGAAGAAGACGAGCAAGAATAGGATAAATAAATGTTAGATCTAAAGTGGAAAGTGTGCGTTTATTACAGCTTTCCACTTATTTAGTCGTTTTCTCATAAAAAATTAATTAAAAATAGAAAAGAGTTGACAAACTTTGAGATAGTGCTATAATAGATATTACACTCAAGGAACACAAATATTATCGCGGGGTGGAGCAGTTGGCAGCTCGTCGGGCTCATAACCCGGAGGTCGCAGGTTCGAGTCCTGTCCCCGCAACCATTTTATAAGACACGAATCAGAGATGATTTCGTGTTTTTTTTATAAAGGTGATCTATCTAGGTTGCAGGCTTGTAGCTCCTTATAGTTGCTGCAAATCTCGCCAACCCTGTACCGTTTGATTTGGCAAGACAAATTAGGTATTACTCCCATGTGGTTAGGCACAAACGCTAAAACCTTTAAAGTAGAAAGCTAAAAGCGAAACTCGCCGTAGGCCAGAGTCTAAAACATATCGTTCAACAACTGTTCAAAAAAGAGGTGCAACATGGAAAAATGGACCCGTGCAGAGAAAATGGAAATCCTTAAAGGTATTGAAGCGTTTAGTGAAGCCAAATGTGAAACGTTGGATACCCTTGCAGATTGTTTTAGTGTCCGTTGGTATAAGAGGGGTGAACACGTTTGCAAGGATAAGGAAGAGTGTTCTAGTTTATACATTGTAAAAAGTGGTTTGGTCTCTCTTTATAAGATGAGTTCTCAAGGTGAGAAAAAAGTGATTTTTATTTT
>NZ_CALNCS010000201.1 GCF_937875145.1 Alkalibaculum bacchi
TGCAGGCGACAAATTTTCCCCCGTAAAAAAGGTCAGGCTCCTATAAGGTTTTGTTCAAAAGCAAAGAGCGCTTCGTTTATCTCAAAGATATCGTAGTTCTCATGTTCAATGAAATATTGGATGATCATGTCAAAGTGACAGCTTCTTGAAAGAGCGAATCCTGCCCTTGCAAGAAGATCGCGTGTTTCGTCCAGATTGAGCTTCAGCGCGACAGCAAAGGCTACAGCAGTCTGCTTTGAAGGCTTGTAATAGATATCGTTCCTTATCTTTGAAAAGAGCTTTCTGTCAATATTTGCTTTTTTGTATGTTTCAGAGTCTTTCATGCCCTTATCGTCGATGAGACGCAGCAGCATCTGCGAAAAAGTCTCGTCTAAATTCCTGACGACATCATCAAGGCTTCTTTCAGGCCTGCGAACGGCATTTGCAGAATTGCGGGCAAAATTTTCTCTGGTCCTGTCCCTGCTGAAGTTGGATGCCAGCTCTTCGACATAATTGTCGTCTATGTATTGTTTGATCGAGGAGAACAGCTTTTCTGACAACATGAAGGATGCGCTGTCGTAGACGACCAGATAGACCGTCATGTCATTTTTCAGAAGGAATTCACCTATTGCCGAGATCGCGGCCGACAATGCCTTGTCTCTGGGATATCCGAAAGTGCCGGAAGAGATCAGGGGAAAGGCTACGCTTTCAAGCTTGTGCTTCTTTGCCAGTTCAAGGGAATTTCTGTAACAGTCAGAAAGCAATTTTTCTTCCCCGTTCGACCCGTCATTCCAGACAGGTCCGACTGTGTGGATCACGTATTTGGCAGGCAGCCTATATCCTTTGGTGATCTTGGCTTCTCCGGCCTTGCAGCCGCCAAGAACCCTGCATTCATCAAGCAGCTCCGGCCCGGCTGCCTTGTGGATGGCTCCGTCGGTCCCGCCCCCACCCAACAGGGAAGGATCTGCCGCATTGACGATGGCGTCAGCATGTACTTTTGTGATGTCATTTCTGATTATTTCAAGCGGCATTCCAACATAACCACCTTTATTTTGAAGTGACGGCGCATCACACGATAAGTTGACATTCACATTAAATATTTTAACCTATAAGGATGACATCACTTCCCCGTTGCCTCTATCAACTTCACCTTAGCAAATTGTCTCGCCGGGTCGGGCATTTTCGCAATTCCTAACAGCCACTTTATTTCATCTGTAATCCCGGAATCCTTTGCAGCATCCAACATTCTTATCCGTGAAAAATCTCTGCTTTCGACAAGACTGTCGAAAATTCTGGAAAGTTCCTGGGGCGATATTGGATATTTCATGCGTGTGACAGCGTAATACAAATCAACAAAACCTTTTTCGGGGTAAGCGATCCCCTCTGAAGAGAGAGAGAGGTAATTTTTACCGTACAGCAGCATCACATTCACTTTATCAGCTGAAAGATTTTTGTTAAGCATTTTTGCGTTATCAATTGAGACAACGATCCGAGAATCTGTGATAAGTTCCTCTCTTATTTGGGGCATGGATTTTTTCTCAACAACCATAATGACCGGATATTGCTCCGGAACATGCTGCATCTTGCCTATAAGTGCATCTATGCCCGATATGCAGAAAGGATAGCCGTAATCTTGCATCTCATCATACAGTTTCTGTGAGGCTATTTGCATCTGATCGTACCTAACTGTGATGTTTTGTGCCTCTTTTAGAGAATAAACACCTTGTCTTACCCTTGTGATCTTTCCATCCCGGACAAGCTTATACAAATACCATGAGACTGTTTTGACGTGCATATCAGGGAAAGCAATGTATATATCAGCAATTTCAAATGACGTTTTGCCTCTCATGGTTTTCTTCAATGATGTGTAGAACTCTATATAAGCTGTTTTTTCCCCTCTGCTCATGTCCTCACCTTGATTTGTCATAATTTATAACAAAATATAACACGCAAAACTAAATTTTGCAATATATATTTTGCTATAATGCGTATAGCCCGTCCCTACCTCTTATAGCTTAACCGCACTAAAAGGGTATTGGGTTTCTGTCGTGCTTTCAATGGCCTTTTTGCAATTCTGGGGATTTTTTGATTACGTGAAACACCTCTAGCCTGTTCAGTTGATGCGGCGAGGGTGTTCAGTTTGGAGCGGTCAGAGTGTTCAATCTGAAACGGTCAAGGTGTTTATTTTGAGCGGAATATGCACTACAGCTCGCCAGTGCCAAATTATCAACATTTTGTCAATTGTGTAGGTCTGACCCCAATGGCATTCCTTATTTAGATTTAAATTGAAGAAGATTTTCAATACCACTTTCTACGTTCATTTTCGAGCTCGTCAAAGGAATCATCATAGTAATGCGGGGTTTTAAGTGGAAAATTGGATACAATAAAATCTGAGAATTGTTGCAAGAGTATGTCGTCATATTTATTTGTATGACTAAAATGATATTTATTAAGATAATTTAGCTTCTTATTTGCAGATTCTTTGCTTAAGCCAAAACAATCAGCCAGCAAAGAAATATTAATCATATATCCTCTTTTAGATATTTCTTTTATTACTATATTAGGTGCATTTACCTGGGAAGCAAAAAAATGTGCTTCTATTTCTTCTTTTTCACCATGCTTACAATGGTTACATTTAATATGTCCAACTTCATGTAAAATAGTGTGTTTAAGTCTACTGCTTATAGTCTGTTTATTATATAAAATGAAAGTTATATTTGGTCGTAGCCCTTTTATGCAATATGCATCATCAAGACTATGCCCACAACTAATTTCAGCTATTGATAATTCAGTTATCCTAGAGTATTTTTGATAACTACAAATAATAATGTCTTCAAATTTTATTCGTTCATGTGGAATTGGGAAAGATGTAATGCCCATTTGTATCAATGTTAAATATGCTAATGAAGTAATACCCTCCCAATCAAACGCCACGATCACTCCTCCTCGTCATCATATACATGATTCAAAAATTGATCGATTGTCGCATTTAATTTCTTAAAAATTTCTGCACGTTGTGTATCTGTCAACTCTCCAGTTTTACGTGCAATAACTACAAATTCTTCTGGTATTTCACTATATCCACATTTTGTCATAAGTATAGATTTATCAATATCGAGGGCATGAGCTATCTTTTCTATTGTTATTGGGTCAGGGTTTACTTGATTTGACTCAATACGGCTTATAGTTGAATTCGTTATACCAGCTAACTCAGCAAGCTTTCGTTGGCTAAGCCGTTTTGTATACCTTAATTGAATAATATATTCTCCAAATGTTTCATTTTTCATATTCTCATCTCCTTTTATTTTATTCTCTTTTTATGCATACTCTAACATACATGTTCCACTAAAACAACAAACGTTGCGTAGATGGAACAGTTGTGCTACAATGATAATGGTTGATGGATTACGAGTTAGTAGTGCGATATCTGTCTAATATTTGGGGGTGATTCCTATGAGACAATAAGATAATAAACACTTGATAAACATACTCCTAGCGTGATTGGATTGGGTTTTGGTGATATACATCATACGAGGAACAAGAATACGTCATTAAAACATATTCGATCTAAGGTTTTACTAGTAGTTCATTTTCAGGTAGAACAGACTTTAATTAAGGAGGTAATTGATATGAGAGCAACAATGCGAAGAATGATCGCTCAAGGTAAGAGTCTAGTCGAAATTGATTCTCTGTACATAGAAGGATGCACCTCCCCTGGTTGGTATTCAAAAGCTTTAGTTCATGATGCGGTAAAAAACACGCCAGGATCAATACAAGTTAATATCTATCCATACCCAGATATCCTACCTGCGATAAGTAGCAGAGGTGAAAAATACGTTAAATCTTCACCTAACGAAAGTGCCAATGACAACTTACTCAAGTTACCATTAGGTTAAGGAAAAGCTATGACAATTAAACCGGGAGAAAAAACTCCCAAATCAGGTCAGTACGAAATTGTTGATCCTCGCAGCGGAAAAACTGGGAAAGAAATCACAAGTACAAAAAATAATCCTATGCCTCCAACTCCAAAGCCTGGACAGGTATACAAGCTAGTCGATCCCACAAAAAACAAATCTGGCATGGGATAATTTTAAATAACTCAAGTAGTCCTTATTTTGTCCACTTCTTCCATGAGTGCAAAATGCATCGTTTGAAATATAGGCTTGGGTAATTATTCCATCTACCCAAGCCTTCTAAAATATATTCAATAGTTGTTTTTTGCAATAGCAAAGTGTAACGAAACGCAAAGAAAAGCGTAACACACTCTCCACGTGCTACCGGGTCAAACAACAGTGTTACGTTATTTCTGCTACATTAAAGAATGTTTAAATCTCCAACTTTCCCTGTCAAAGATTATTCGGTGGCTATGATGAACAAGTCTGTCAATCAATGATGTCTTGAGCTGGTCATCATAGAATATCCTGTTTCACCGGCTAAACCCAAGGTTCGTTGTAATTATAATGCTACGTTTTTCATAACAGCCAACTATAACCTGAAATAGAAGCTGCGACCTTCGGCCGCTGAGTCACATGTTTTTTGCAAGCCTAAAATCCCCATTCGGAGGTGGGGATTTTAGGCTTGTAGAATACATTAAATTACTTTGTCTGTGTGATTTCATAAGCCTTATCTAGCAAATTTGGAATAGA
>NZ_CALNCS010000202.1 GCF_937875145.1 Alkalibaculum bacchi
GCACACTACAGGGCTTTGAGGTGGCGGCAAAATCTTATCGTATTTTCGCATAAAAAAATCCTTCGCTTGTTATTGCAAAGGACGAAAAAATTCCGCGGTTCCACCTTAATTGATATAAATCCACTTTCATACATGATAACGGTATGTACCGATAAGACTTACTTATTTCAGCCCATGACTCCAAGGTGGTATTCAGATAGCCTAATTAAGAAATACTTCCAGCAAATGTATCTCCTCTCTTGTAACCGGTCTAACCTACTCGTCCTCTTCACAGTCTTTCTTTCATTTTATATAAAAATATAATACTTTTATCTCAAAATGTCAACTCTATGATGAATAATTTTATATCTTTACTGATGAAATCAAAGCCTCCCTGCCACATTGTAATATATAGCTGGCGGACATAGTCGTCCACCACTACACACTTTAATAGCTAGATGTAAGTCTATACCACCAGCGGTGGTGTCATGGTTTTGCTTACCACCTGACCACCTGACCACCTGACCACCTGACCACCTGACCACCTAGAATCACCACCTTAAAGCGTTTCCACATTAGACGGTATCTTATAAATCACGTCTTTTCTCTCCACAATAAATTCTGCCTTATCCATAAGTTCTTGATCCTTTTGAACTCTATCAACAAGTTTTTTTATAGGGTTAATCAGCACTGGATGCCCTACGATTTTCAACATATCATAATCGCCATTGGTGTCACCATAAGAATAACTCTTTTCTAAATCAATATTGTATTTACGGACAAATTCATCTATGGCTACCATTTTGCTCTCCGATTCCCACATAGGAATGAGCTCACCAGTAAATTTATTTTCTTCATCTACTAAGTACTCTGTGCCTTTGTATAATTTTACGTCGTATTTTTCAGCCATCTTTTCAAGTATAAAAGAGGGGCTTCCAGATACAAAGATTACCATATGACCTTGCTTCTTATGCCAATTAATTCGGTCTCTTGTAAATCGGTATACCCTATCGCCTTTTAAACTGACTACTTGCTCTGTTATAAAATTGATGTAATCCTTATCTATTCCTTTTAAGTGGCTTATATGAATATTTGCAATTTCTAATAGGAAGTCTTCGTAATCTCCATGTCTCTTTGCCCAATTTTCAAACTTCTTTTTAGCACTTCCATGCCATATAGCTGGATCTAGTACTTCATATTTTATTAATTTTTTAAAGTGTTCAACCATAAGAGAATCTCTGTACAATGTACCATCTACATCAAAAAAAGCTGCTATACACATGCCTTTACCCCCTAAATAGGTTATTGTTATATATTATACCAGTCTTGCCCAAGTGTAACCATAAAAAACAAATTTTATAGTTATGATGTTTCTTTTCTTTATAAATATACCATTTCACATATAACTCTTTTATATAGGATTTTTTTTAAAATAAGGTTAATACTAATAGCTGAGATTACTTACGAGGTGATATCTTTTGCATATTATTTTTATTCGAACAGTCATTTTGTATTTAGCCGTCTTTTTAGTCATTCGCTTAATGGGAAAAAGGCAAGTTGGGGAAATGCAACCTTCCGAATTAATCGTCACCATTATGACAGCAGATATTGCTACTGGTCCCTTAGAAAGCATTGATACGCCATTATTTAATGGCCTAATTCCTTTAATTTCCATGTTATTTATCGATTCCTTTATGATTTTAGGAATACTAAAAACTCGTATTGGCAGGAGATTGGTTACAGGAAAACCTTCTTTTCTTATGAAGGATGGCATTTTACAGGAAAAAGAAATGAAGACACAACGAATTAGTTTAAGCGATCTTCATGAAGAGCTACGCTCACAAGGATACCCATTGTTACATGAAATCAACACTATTATACTTGAAACCAATGGGCAAATGAGCATTATCTGTAAGGATAATTCTTCCTTACCTGTTAACGTGATCGCAGATGGGCTAAGGCTACATGAAAATCTAAAAGAAGGAAATATCACGGAAAAATGGCTTGACACGGAACTTAATAAAAACGGAATCGTCTCCGATAAGGAAGTATTTCTAGCATATGTAAGTGATGGAAATCTATATTTCCATAGAAAGGAGCAATAATATGAAACCTTTACTCATTTCTATTGCCCTTGTTGCGGTTTATTTATTTGGTGCTGCTTATTTATACAGCGAAATTGAAGAAACTTCAAAACTCTTCTCAGAGAATCTCGTTAAAATACAAAATCTAGTAAGAAAAGAGGATTGGGAAGAATCTAAAAAGCTCTACGATGCTTTTAAAGAAGAATGGGAACCTACCTCTACTTTATGGATGACCTATCTTGGGCATAGTGACATTGACAGTATTGAAGAAGCTATCAGGGAAACCGATGTCTATTTTGAAGTAAGAGATGTAGCTGGAACTCTAGAAAATCTCTCAAAGCTCAATTATTATCTTGAGCACATATATGAGAAAGAGAAAATCAGCTGGTATAATATCCTCTAAGGGAGAAAGAAAATACTTCCTACATCTGTTAAGGGCCCGTGATTTAGGCACTTATAGTCATATCCTGTCTCCTTTAACAAGGAGTGAATCTTTATATAATTTGGATGAAGGGCGATATCTCCGTTAAATAAAACAATGCCCTTCTCCTGAATTACTCCACAAGCTCCACCTATAAAACCCGTATTAAAACCAGGTAGCTCAATGTGTCCACCTTCTATTAAAAGTACATCGATGCTACTTTGCCTAATCGTTTTCGCTATTCCCTGATCTGCTGTTATAATGTTATGATCCCCTAAGGGTAGTACAGAGCACTTTGTATAGCCTTGTTTTACATTAATAAAATTGTATTTTCTAAATTCTAACTCCATTTTTACAATAGGGTCCATATGCTCTACAGAGTGTAAAACGTTTTCTCCAATTTTTGCTACATTATAAGGTATATCCTTAGGGTATTTTTTTTCTAGCTTTGTCTTTCCATATAAAAGGTTTATACCTATGGTTTTTGCTTCCCCTATTGTTTTAGGGTGAATTTCAGGATGAACTACCACCACATTATCTTCTAGAGGGAAGCACTGCAAATCTGCATGACTATCAATTCCCCTATGTAAATTCTCATATTTTCGAATAAACATAAAGTCTTTTGAAAATTGTAAGAGACTATAATAGGATTCTTGGCTAATATCTTCAGAAATAATGCATTTCATTAATTTGCCTCAAAATTCTCTAAGTACTCCCTCATGAGTTCTTCATATTGATTTTTCAAGGTTATAATTTTCTTATCTATTTCCCCAAAAGATTTATTATTGACTTTTATTATTGGCGTTACATCTACTGTGGTCCCTGTCAAAAAAGCCCCATCCATTTCGAAGACTTCTTCTTCTGAAATATCTCGATATTCTACTTCGATTTGATTTTTTTCACAAAGCTCTAATATATACTTACGAGTTACACCTAATAAAACATTTTGAGCGGGAGTAGTGATAACCTTTTCATTTTTTACAAAAAAAACATTGGATCTGCTTCCTTCTGTAATATATCCTTCTTTGTTTACTAATAAAATTTCAAAAGTATCTTCATATTTAGACTGGGTTTTAATTTGTCCTTTGTACGAAGAGCCAACGGTTTTAACAGCAGGATTATGCCTTTCTATAACCACTGTTTCTAAGCCAGCACCTTGATTCTTCTGCTCGTCTGTTGCAGACAAACTGTCCGTAAAACAAACTATAAAATCATAGTCATCTGTATTTTCTACAGGAATATAAACAATTTGAATATTTGTATTTTTATTGAGATTTACTCTTGTTAGGAGGATCATCTCCGTTAATATCTCTTCATTGGACAAGGTCATAGCATAACCTGATTTCTTTATAGAATTCATAAAACGTTCCATATGATCTTCAAAAAACAAGGGCTTAGCCTGCACCATCTTCATTACTTCATAAACTGCATTTTTAGGAATTGCTCTTTTTTCTAAAGTTTCCTCATCTTCTAAATTACCATTATATGAATAATATATTTTTCCCTCTTCCATTTATAACATCCTTTCTATACTATAATGACTCCTCATTTAAATACTATTCTTTTTGATTCATCACTATTCTTTATTAGAATATGGTATTGACAAAGGAATTGACAATATCTACACCGCTTATAATTGTTCCAAATACACTTCCTAAATTAGCAAATATAACGACTAATAATACCCTAGTCACCTTATTCTTCCATAGTCCTTTGATTGAGCTTAAATCCTTTGCTAAGTCTTCAAAATCCTCTACCTTAGGCTTTCTATAATGCGCTTCGATTATTCCTGAAAACCAGCCTACGGCTATTAATGGATGCAATGCACTCATCGGAGCTAACAAAAAGGATACAAGGACAGCTAAAGGATGCCCTAATGCTATAATAGTTCCTAAAGCAGACATACTAGAGTTCCATATAAGCCAACTCTTTAACTGTTCTATACCTGTAACAGAATCTACTGAAAAAGTAAATAAAATCAGTGCCACAATTAACATAGGGACAAACCATTGTGCAATCTTTGATAGAAAAGATTTAGGAGGTATTTCCGTAATTCTCTCCATATCTTGTTCTTTGTAAATTTCTTCTTTGATGCCCAATACATGAGCAGCCCCTAAGACAGCGACAATTTTTTTACCTGGGGCATTTTTTATCTTATTTGCTAGATACTGATCTCTTTCATCTACTAAATAGGTCTTTAAACCAGGAAAAGCTTTTCCCATTTCAGACATAGCAGAAGTGAGCATATCTTCGCCTTTCATCTGCTCTAAATCTTCTTCTGTAATCTCCTCGTCATCTATTAAGCTGTACACAATACTTGTAAGGAGCTTCATCTTACCCCAAAAAGATACTCCACGCCATACTCGGGTAAAAGTAGTTTGAATATTTCGATCAGCAAGAACTAAATGCGCGCCAGTCTCCTCACTAGATTTAATGCCTTGAATCATCTCTTGACCCGCGCTAATATTAAACTGTTCTGCAATTTTCCTCTGATAATTGCTGAGTAAGATATTGGCAAACATATAGCCTACTTTTTTGTCCTTTATTACTTGAATTAGATCCGTATTTCTCCATTTATCCTTCTCTTTGAGGGACTTATAACGACCTTCATCTAGCTCAATACAAATGGAATCAGGTTTTTCTTCTTCTATAACTCTTCTCACTTCTTCTGCACTATGCCTTGATACATGTGCCGTTGCAATAAGGAGTATTTCCTTGTCTTCATATTGCAGACGGTGCACGTGTTCATCCCTCATCTTATCTTCCAAAATATCACCTTACTCAATTATTTTTTATTTGCTCTTTATAACTAGTAAATTCTATTTTACTACAATTAGCTCTTAAAGTGAACTTTTTCGTTTATCGGTTGGTCGGTTGCTTCGTTGGACCGGAAAAACTTTTAGTGGAATGCAGAAAAAACACACCTCGCCTATAGGCGAATTTCAGCTTTTGCTTTCAGCATTCAGCTTCTTAAACACATAAAAAAGGTAAATGCCAATGTTTAGCATTCACCTCTTTTAGCTGTCTCAAAGTCACCATTAGTAGCTAATGGTTTGGTTTATCCCTGTCAAGGTTGGCAAGGCTTGTAGTGATTAGAAAAAGCTACAAGCCCGTAACTTACGACATCCCACCTTAGATAGCATCCATACTTCTTGATACCACTACATTTACTCCTGAACCTAATAAATCTTTAATGATTACTTGATTGCTTTTAACTGGAGCTTCTAATTCGATTTTATTTAAAATCTGCATAGCATCTTCTAAAGAATCTTTTAAAATTTCACCTTCTGTTACTACTGGAATTCTGTTTAATATACCATTTTTTATTTTTACAGTAGTCGTCAGAACTCTTGTTGGTTCTGTCAATTCCTTTTGAGCGTATACAGGCCCTCTTTTACATTGATTACCAGTTACCTGAAATTTTTCGTTTTCTTGAGTAACTTCTAGATGACATCCTTTTGGACAAACAATACAGATTAGTTCTTTTTTCTCCATACTATTCACTCTCCTTAACAACTTCTACTTTTAATGTTTTATAGTCTTTATTTTCTAACAGAGATTTTTCAATCGTGATATTTTCCATTTCGCCAGGCGCCATGTGTTTTTTCTTAGCCGTTTTGATAATTTCATCGTCTGCTGTAACGATTAGTTTTACATTTTCATACACATTTCTTGGGCGCATGAATAATTTTACTTTTTCATCAATATTCTCAACAGCAATACTATGTGGAATGGTATAACTAATGCCGTTGCCAGCTTTTGTATGAATTACGCGTTCTCTTTTATGAATTCCTTCTAATACGTATCTTGCTGCATTTCTCCCTGCTCTTTGACTTTCTTCTGTTACAAAGTCTACTAAATCGTGAACATGCAGTACATTACCACAAGCAAAGACGCCTTTTGCTGTTGTCTCCATAGATTCATTCACTAAAGGACCTTTTGTCACGCCATCCATACCTACTCCTAGACCTTCAGATAATTCATTTTCAGGAATTAATCCTACCGATAGTAGTACTGTATCGCAATCATAATTGATTTCCGTTCCAGGTATAGGTTGCCTGTTTTCATCTACTTTAGAAACGGTTACCCCTTCTACTCGATCTTTGCCCCTTATATCTGTAATGGTATGACTCAGTAAAAGAGGGATATCATAGTCATGCAAGCACTGAACGATATTTCGGTTTAAACCACCAGAGAACGGCATAACTTCAACAACTGCTTCAACTTTAGCTCCTTCAAGAGTCATACGCCTCGCCATAATCAGTCCAATATCTCCTGAACCTAAAATGACAACTTTCTTACCTACCATGTATCCTTCCATATTAATGTATCTTTGAGCCGAACCTGCTGTCATAACACCTGCAGGCCTTTTTCCAGGAATGCTAATAGCTCCCCTAGTCCTCTCTCTGCACCCCATTGCTAATACTACAGCTTTTGCATTGTATATTTGATAGCCATCTTTTTTGTTAATCGCATGGACTTGTTTATCTTCTGTAATCTCTAATACCATGGTATTGAGTCTGTATTCAATATTTAATTCTTTTAACTCATCAATAAATCTCTGAGCATACTGTGGACCTGTCAACTGTTCTTTAAATTGATGTAAGCCAAAACCATTGTGAATACACTGTTGTAAAATTCCACCTAACTCCCGATCTCTTTCAAGGACTAAAACTTTCCCCACGCCTTTTTTATGAGCTTCTATCGCTGCTGCTAAACCTGCAGGACCTCCACCCACTACTATCACATCATATTGCGACATTTCTACACCTCCGAAATTTAAACGACTACTGTAACATTCTTATTTTTTGGTTCGACCTATAAGAATTTTAGATTCTGGACCATCGTATACGATCTCATCCAAGTCTTTACCTAATTCTCTAGCTAATATTTCTACTACTCTTGGCTCACAGAAGCCACCCTGGCATCTTCCCGTTCCTGGTCGGACTCTTTTCTTAACACCTTTTACAGTTGTAGCTCCACCTTTTCTATGAATGCAATCTACAATTTCAGCTTCTGTGATTTTTTCACACCTGCAGATAATATTGCCAAATTGAGGATTTTCTTTGATAATTTTTCCTTTTTCTTCAACAGGCAATTCTTCAAAGTGGATGACCCTGTTTCGATATGGGTTAAAGTTTTTATCTGGTTTAAAATCATTTAATATGCCTTTTACTAAGTTCTCTACCTCTAGTGCTATAGCTGGTGCAGCAGTTAAGCCTGGGGATTCAATTCCTGCTACATTAATAAAACCAGGACATTTTTTTGATTCTTCAATTATGAAATCTCCTCTATCTGCAGTAGCTCTTAAACCAGTAAAGGAGTGTATTATATTACCAAATGGGATGTTTTCAACTATTTTGTCTACTTGATCTCGAACATAATCAAGACCTTCTTTCGTCGTTTCGTTTCCTTCTTTATCTTCAATTGGTGTAGAAGTCGGTCCTAATAAGGTATTTCCATGTACCGTTGGAATTACTAGTACTCCTTTGCTCTTCTTTGCTGGGCAAGGAAAAATTACAGAGTTAACGATATTTCCTGAACGCTTATCTAATACGAAATACTCTCCTGATTTTGGCTTAATAGAGAATTTTTCGCCACTAACTTTAGCATTTAATTCGTCTGCATAAACGCCTGCACAGTTGATTACTACTTTTGCTTCATATATACCCTCATTTGTAGTAATTC
>NZ_CALNCS010000203.1 GCF_937875145.1 Alkalibaculum bacchi
TGCAACTAATTTGCTTGGGTTTGTGTGCACTATTCTATTTTCAAATACCTTAGAGTAATACTTTGCTTACTAAATTCTTTTTTAGCTTGTCTCAAGAGACAACTTTTATATCATACTTCTTTTCATTTCATTTGTCAACCACTTTTTTTGTTTTTCTTATAAAATCAACAATCTCTTTTTCTTTGAGATATTTTGTCGATTTTTGTGGCGACTTGTTTTATTATAGAGAGATCTCCCATTAATGTCAACTCTTTTTTTAAAAAATATAAAAAGCCCTATTGCGCCCTTTTATAGATACTTATTTCACTTTATATCCTATTTACTTTACTTGCAATAGCGGCTTCTTTTACCGCTGAGGCAATTTTATCTACTACTCTTTTATCAAAAGCATCAGGTATTACATAGTCTTCTCGCAACTCTTCTTCGCTAATTAAATCAGCTATAGCATAAGCTGCAGCCAATTTCATTTCTTCATTAATTTCTTTAGCCCTTACATCTAAAGCACCTCTAAAGATACCAGGGAAAGCCAGCACATTGTTTACTTGATTTGCAAAATCAGATCGTCCTGAACCAACTATTTTCGCTCCAGCTTTTAAGGCTAAATTAGGCATTATCTCAGGAGTAGGATTAGCCAATCCGAAAATAATAGCGTCTTTGTTCATAGATTGAACCATCTCTTCTGTTACAATATTAGCTATTGAAACACCTATAAATATATCCGCGCCCACTAATGCATCCTTTAATGAACCCTTTAACGATTTTTTATTCGTTACTTTTGCAATTTCAACTTTATACTTTACATCTGATGAGCCTTCAAATATGGTTCCTTTACTATCACACAAGATAATATTTTTTACACCCAAATTGAGAAGCATTTTAACAATAGCTACACCTGCTGCTCCCGCACCATTTACTACTACTTTAATGTCTTCTAACCTTTTTCGAACAATTTTTAGAGCATTAATGATACCCGCAGCTACCACAATGGCCGTACCGTGTTGATCATCATGAAAGACAGGTATATCTAATTCTTCTTTTAATCTATTTTCTATTTCAAAGCACCTTGGTGCGCTAATGTCTTCAAGATTAATACCTCCAAAAGTTGGAGCAATCCATTTTATAGCCTGAATGATTTCATCTACATTTTGAGTATTTAGACATATTGGAAAAGCATCTACATTGGCAAATTCTTTAAAAAGAATGGACTTTCCTTCCATAACTGGCATAGCCGCATCTGGTCCAATATTGCCAAGACCCAAAACAGCACTCCCATCGCTAACAACGGCTACTAAGTTTCCTTTTGATGTATAAGTATACGCACTCTCTTTATTGTCATGTATCTTTCGGCAAGGTTCTGCGACTCCAGGAGTATAAGCAATGCTTAAATCTTCTCTATTTTGTACTGAAATCTTTGATACGACTTCAATTTTCCCTTTATGCTTTTCATGAACAGCGAGACTCTTTTGTGAATAATCCATTTTATTGCTCCTTTATTTTTATCTTCATTTCACTTATAAAATAACTATATCAACTTATTAGATATATTCCCTATAAGCATAGGTTATTTACTATGTGTTTATTTGTTTCAATTTTATATGATTATACCATAAACCTTTTATAGGAGAAAAAAAACAATAAGTTTCTCTTACTAAAAAATGATTCATTTGCTTATACTATTTATAGGTCATCTATTTTTCAAAATGGCTATTAAGTTAGATTGCACTCACGCTAGGCGCACTATAAAAAAAGAGCCTTGCAAAAGCAAAGCTCCTCATATTTTAGTTATACTGTTGCCGTTTTGATAATATTCAAACGGCTCACTACGTAGCGCCACATGATTTGGATTAATGAAACTTGAATTGGAATCATGATTAATGATTTTACAACTCGGGTTGGTAAAATAGCTAAATATGCATTTCCTGTTATCATCTTTATCCATAGAGTATCTAGTCCTAAATTAATGATTAAAGAAACAAATACTACTGCAAGAGTGATTCTAATAAATGTCTTTGGTTTATTATAAAGAAACAAACCATAAGCTGCACCTGTTAAAAAAGCAGTCAATGTGAAACCTGGAAAATACGCCCCACCTGACGGAAAAAGCATCATTCCAATAATGTCTGCTACTGCTGCAGCAACGCCTCCTAACAAAGGACCAAACATCATAGATGATATTGCTAAAGGTAAGAAAGCGAATCCAATTCTTACGATAGGTGTTTGTATCGACAAAAACCTAGTTAGTACAATTTGTAGCGCAATGAATAAAGCTAAGAAAACCAGTTTCCTCGTATCCTTCATATGAGCACCTCCTCTCTTATATGGCATTGTTACCACATTAGAGAAGAGAACTCTTCTGTGGCAGTGGATGCAGAAATAGTACCGCAAATCGTGATGATTTTTCGTCCGACGACAACTTCCCATTCTATCGGCACTTAACGCGCTATTTCCTACTCTGCTTATGTAAACGATTTTACATTCTCTTGCTGTAAGTCTACCATAAGTATGTACATATATCAATTGTATTTTTATTATTTTTTTATTTCATTTTACAATAAATCATTTTATTATTTAACAACTTTCCTCCACTATTTATGTTTTGAGTCATACATTCTCCTATTGATTATAGTTATATATAGATGATACAATTCAAAAGACAGAATTTTATATGAGAAGTGTTTTAAATGATTACATATCATACTAATGGAGTATGTTCTAGTGAAATTAATTTTGATATTAAGGACGGTTTAGTAAAAAATGTTCATTTCACTAATGGCTGTTCAGGAAATCTCCAAGCCATCAGCAAACTTGTTGAAGGAATGCCTGTAGAAGAAGTAATTAAAAAACTTAGAGGCATTGTATGTAGAAACAACACATCTTGCGCTGATCAATTGGTATCAGCTCTAGAAGAAGCTCTCAGCGAAAGATTGGCAGAAAAAGAAATAGGCTAGGCAATACACCTGGGGGCGCATTTGTTGTAGGTTCTAAGTAAAAATATAATGTGCACGCTTGTCAAGACACAAATTCAGATACTTTTAGTTATGACTTTTTTCTTGATTAAGCTACACGAGCAATAAAACCAAAGTAGATTTTTGCTGGTGTTTGTATTTGTTTCAAATTTATAGGAAAGAAGGTTTCCTCCCCTCTCCTCTAACCTTAAATCCTTGTCACTTACGTGTCACTTATAGACCAATTTTCTCGCTATTTTAGACAATTTTTCAAGAGTCAAAAAAGGCATAAAAAAAGCCTCAATTCCTTGAGACTTTTTGATTTCAGATGGTGGAGATAAGGGGATTCGAACCCCTGGCCTCTTGAATGCCATTCAAGCGCGCTCCCAACTGCGCCATACCCCCTTGTGACATATAAGATATTATTCACTATGCGAAATAACTTGTCTTACTTCTTATTTATTATAAATAAGAATATATCACATTTTCATTCAAACATCTATATAAAAATAATGTTTTATATATCTTAAGGTTTAATTTTACTCAATAGATACCTTTTCTTGTATTTAATGGAAGCGTATTTTCCTATTTTACTGACCATGCTATAATTGACTGCTCCTCCTATGACTCCTACAATTGGGATTCCTTGTATGAATTTAGCAGCTAATAGGGAATTTGATAGTAAATCTGAAGTTACTTTTATATATTCTTTCAGATCATCATTTAAAGAAGTTTTTTGATCAATCTCTTCACCTAACACATCAATCTTTTCATTATATTCTTTTTGCTCTTCTCCATACGTGATGGCTCCGCATATTAGAAGTAAAACATACTGCTTTTCTTTATCTTTCTCATAACCATATCCATAGCTAAGAGATACTTGATAAATGGTTCTCATAATCACGGATATAAACAACGGAATATCTGGCAAACCAATACCTAAGGCACCTAGTACTCCCCCTTCTACTATAGATAAGGTAGAATTAATTCTCTTAGAGCCGTTAGCTTCTTTATCCAGCTTTCGAATATATTTCTTGCTGAGACTTTTCTCTACTGCATAATTATTTAACTCGTGTTCTAATTGCATCTGATCTTTTTTATAAGTCTTTTCGATGTAGCCATTTCCCTTCACAAAGACTAATTGAAACCCTTTCATAAAAGCAGCATCAAGAGTTGTCTTTAAACCCTCTGGAATCTTCCCTTCAATTTTTTGCCTAATAGGGTTTATCTTAGATTGTATAAAGATGTTTTTTTCTTTACTTAAAAATTTATTTTCTTGCTTTTCGATCTGTTTTAATTGTTTTTTAATCAAAGAATCCATTTTGATACCTACCTTTTTTGGGGGTTGAAATGTTCACTTCAGAAACTCGCTTTGCGACTTTCTGAAGTCGCGCTACTCACTAAATAAAAGCTACGCTTTCATTTGCCTAGATATATGATTTCACATCCAAAACGGCAAGCCATTTGTCTGCCACATCATATATCTGCAGCGAAAGCTTAGCTTTCGCTACGTTCGTTGGTTACGCAAAATATTAATCCGTGCAAGTTTTCTATGAACAGTATATAATCTAATCATACTATAATTAATGTGTGAATAAAATTAAATTTTACAATAACAGCCACCCTATAGAGAAAGAGAGGCGCTATTATGAACCCCATAAAAAGGAAAGCTCTACAGCTTCTTTCCTTTTCTTCTATAAGCATCAAAAAAATTTATAAATTCCACAGAAAAGCACTCAACATTTTTAACCCTTATATTAAATCCCTTAAACCTCTGTACAATTTACTAGACTATAAAATTTTTATAGATGGCAGAGAGATCCCTGTTCGCGTTTTTAAACCAAGAAAACAAGAACACTCTAAAGTGTTAATTTTCTTCCACGGTGGTGGATGGGTGACTGGAAATATTGATTCTTACACTAATGTATGTGCTTATATGGCAAAACAGACAAAACACACTGTGGTTGCTGTGGATTACAGCTTAGCACCTGAACATCCCTTTCCTATTGGACTAGAAGATTGTTATGAAGCAACTAAAGTACTCTTTGAAAACCCTCATCTACTTCATTGCAAAACAAAGGATATTACTTTGATTGGTGATAGTGCAGGTGCGAATCTTGCTGCAGTTGTTTCCCTTATGGCAAAAGAGCGTGGTGAATTTAAGATTAACAAACAAATTTTAATATATCCCTCCACCTATTATGACCATAGTGAAAAAGCGCCCTTTCCTTCTATTGTTGAAAATGGGGAAAATTATATTATGACATCGAAACGTCTAGAGGATTACATGGATTTGTATGTTCCTGACAAGAAAAAAAGAAAAAATCCTTATGTAGCTCCTTTGATGGCTCAGGATTTAAAAGATCAGCCAAAGACTTTGATCATCACAGCAGAGTATGATCCACTACGAGATGAAGGAGAATCTTATGGTGCAAGGTTGATGGATTTTGGAAATAGTGTAAAAATATATCGCATGAAGGGTGCTTTACATGGTTTTTTTTCCTTGCCCTGGAAGTCAAAGTATGCAAAAAGATCCTATAAAATGATTAACTTATTTTTAAAAGACAAGAATTAGAAAGGAGAAATGAAATTGAAGCAGAGCAAAAGCGTGGAATGGACTAAATTAGATAATGCATCTAAGTATTTTCCTGCCACCGCAAATGAGCTAGATACTAAAGTATTTCGTTTATCCTGTGAACTTTATGAAATGATTGACCCTAACATATTACAGAAAGCATTAAACAAAACCATTGAAAGTTTTCCTTTTTTTAAATCTATTTTAAGAAGAGGTGTGTTCTGGTATTATTTTGAATCGAGCGATTTGATTCCTGAAGTCTCAGAGGAATCTCTTTCTATATGTGCACCAATCTATAATAAAAATACGAAAAACCTCTTGTTTCGCGTATTTTATTATCATAAGCGAATTAGCTTTGAAATCTTTCATGCCCTTTCTGATGGAAAAGGCGCTCTGCTCTTTTTACAGACCTTAGTATACCACTACTTGTTTTACCGCTATGAGGAGCAATTTAAGAATTATAAGCCCGCTCTAGACTACAATGCTTCTATTAAGAAGAAAATGGATGATAGTTTTAACAAACACTTTATAGGAGACAATGGGTTTACACGAAATGTAATAGACCATAATAAGAGGATAAAAGCTCACAAAATTCGCGGAAAAAGAACAGAAGAAAATAGAATGAAATTAATTGAGGGATCTATGTCTGTAAAGGCTGTATTAAGCGAAGTAAAAAAGGACAATACATCTTTAACAATTTATCTTGCTGCTTTATTCATCTATTCTATTTACAAAGAGATGAATGCTCTTGAACGAAGACGACCTATTGTTTTATCCGTCCCTATAAATTTAAGACAATTTTTTGAATCAGACACTGCAAGAAACTTCTTTAGCACCATAAATATAAGTTATCAATTTAGAAAAGAAGAAACAGAGCTAAAAGATATTATCGAAAGCATTACAGAATCTTTTCAAAAGGATTTGACTGTAGACAAAATCAACTACAAGATTAATCGCCTCATTTCTCTAGAAAAGAATCCATTTATGAGAATTATTCCACTGCCTATAAAAGACTACTCTATTCGCATAGCCAATAAATTGGTAGATCGAGGAATTACTGGGGCCATTTCTAATATTGGAAAAGTTCAAATGCCAGAAGAATTTGAGCCTTATATTCGCCAATTTACTGTTTGCACAAGCGCTAGAAGACCTCAAATTTGCATGTGCTCTTATGGGGATCAATTGGTCATAAGTTTTACATCTCCCTTTAAAGATACGGAAATTCAAAGGAGATTTTTTGAACATCTTTCCAATAAGGGTATTCAAATTGAAATTTCATCAAATATGTAAATTCTTGAAAGGAAGTTTTTTATGAAATACTGCTCCCATTGCAAAGTTTATATTCGGGGAGATAAACTACAGTGCACACTTTGTGAAAATTCCCTGCCAGATACCCATGAGGAAGAAGAAACGCTCTTTCCTACAATTTCACTGATTTTTGAAAGTCATTTAGCACTTCGTATTACTGCATTTATATCTATTGCCGCATTAGTGGTTAGTTTTGCATTAAAGGAGATTTTTCCGAGCAATATTAACTCACCCTTATTTGTTTTGCTTGCTCTTTTAACTATGTGGCTAAGCTTAATCGTCGTTATACGAAAAAGACATAATATTGCCAAGACTATTATGTGGCAAGTATCCTTATTGTCGATACTCTCTATACTTTGGGATTGGAGAATTGGTTGGAGAGGATGGTCCTTAGATTACATTCTCCCCATCAGCTATGTCTCCGCTATGTTTGTCATGTATATTACAGCTAAAATCATGCGTTTGAGTGTTAGAGACTATATCGTCTATTTGCTCTTAGATGCATTATTTGGAATTATACCGATTATATTTGTCCTATTTGATTGGATTACTGTATATTACCCTTCCATTATTTGCGTTGCTATAAGTATTATATTCTTAGCTGCAATCCTTATTTTTGAGGGGGAAAATATTAAAATTGAACTGGACAAGAGGATGCACATTTAAATCAACCAATTTATTAAAATAGAAACAAAGAAAAAAGATAGGATGACAACACATGAAATTTATTGATTTGACAGAAGGTAAGGTCACAAATGTTTTGACTAAATTAGCGCTACCTATAATGGGCAGTTCTTTACTGCAATTTACATACAATCTTTATGACATGCTTTTAGTAGGTGGTTTAGGTAGCGATGCTGTGGCCAGTATTGGCTCGGCAAGCTTTTATATTGGTCTAGGTTATTCCATCAACGCATTAGTCGTAATCGGCACGGGAATAAAGGTTTCACATGCATTAGGTGAAAAAGACGAAATAAAGGTAAGGCAATATATTAATACTGGTTTAGTCATTAATCTTGTTTTGGCTTTACTCTACGGTATTCTTTTAGTATTAGGGGGTACTTTACTAGTTGGATTTTTGAATATCAGTAATCCTATAGTAGAAGACTACGCTTATAAGTATCTCGCACTTCACGCCATAATACTATTTTTTAGTTTTTTTAATACCCTTTTTATACGACTTCTTAGCAGTTATGGAAACAACCAATTATCCTTAAAAATCAGCGTTATCGGCGTCATCGTAAATGGAATATTTGACCCCTTATTTATCTATGGTTTAAAACTTGGTGTAGTTGGTGCAGCTCTCGGCACATTAATTGCCAATGGAGTCATGTTTATTATATTTTTAGTTTATTCCAATGGAATCTTTAAATTCGAGCCAAAATACGGTGTCGCTTCGAATAAGGCAAAGAAAATCCTTGTTTTAGGCTTGCCAAATGCTTCTCAAAGGGTTCTATTCACTTTAATAAACATATTGCTCGCTAGACTCATTGCATCCTTTGGTTCAGATGCGATTGCCGCTCAAAAAATCGGCCTACAAATAGAGTCCGTTACCTATATGGTCACGGGTGGATTAAGTGGTGCTATGGCAGCTTTTACTGGGCAAAATTATGGTGCAAAAAAATACGACCGAATTTTAGAAGGATACAAATCAGCCGGTAAATTAAGCGTCTTTTACGCTGGTTTTATGACCTTATTGTTTTTGTTTTTCAATAGACCTATAATCCGACTATTTATCCGAGAAGCCAACACCATATCGATTACTTCATCCTACCTTATGATTCTCGCTTTTTCTCAAGTATTTAGCGCTATAGAGTCCATATCTAATGGCTTTTTTACCGGTTTAGGCAAACCTAAGATTTCCTCTAACATTAGCATTCTTTTTACCAGCTTGAGAATTCCTATGGCCTATTTTTTAGTAGGGTATTTTGGTTTAAGTGGAGTGTGGATGAGCATTTCACTTTCGAGTATTTTGAAAGGTACCACAGCCTATACCGTTTATCGCATTGCTCGAAAAAAAATTAAAACCTGAAACTTAAAGAATTTGAAGGGCAAACAAAGAGCCAAAATACATTACCATGATACATAACGCTATATAATCCACCGTCTTAAATGAAATGCTCCCTAAAAAAGTGCGCGTTGAATACCTCGTATATCCTTTTAACTCCATAGCAAGGGCTACTTCTTTTGTCCTTTTTAGGGAGCGAAGGATTAGTGGCATAATCACAGGAAATAATCCCTTGACCTTTTGAAAAATAGTGCTCAATTCTAATCCCCTCGATTGTTGACTTTCGTATATTTCTTTAAGATCTTTTTCAATTACTGGCAGAAAATACAGTGTCATCCCTGTTAATATAGCGTATTTGTGAGGAAGTCCTAATTTGACCGTGAGAAGAGTCAATTCTTGAGGGGAAGTCCACATTAAAAATTGTAGAAAAGAAAAAGCCAAACAAATCAATCGAAGAATTCCATTTAACCCTATGAAAACACCGCCTAAATAGAAAGGAAAGGGGCCTATTTGAAAGAGCACTCTCCCTTCATGAATTAAAAGACCCTCTAAGAGTATAAACTGTATCCCAATTACGGTCATGATTTTAAGCATAGGTAAATAAACTTTAAGATTAATTTTTGAAAGGTAAGTGGTTAGTAAAATAAGCATGAAACATATCACAAGAAATATGGTATCTGAAAACATAAGAACAAATACGAGATTAGCTACTAACCAAAGGAGTTTTACCCGTGGATCTAGTTTATGTATCCAAGAATCACCCTCATTATATCCCAACAATAGTTTCATACATTTCTTCTCCTTTTCCACCATCTTCACAAATATCTAAACCTAAATCGTACAATTCCTTTTTATATATAAAACATTCATTAGTCTGTATATCCAATTCAATATGTCCTTCTTTTAAAACTACCATTCTGCTAGAGTAATGAAGTGCCAATTCTAGATCATGGGAAATCATAATTACTGCAACGCCTTTTTGGGTCAATTGAAAGATCATCTCCATAACCTTCCAGCTTTGAGCAAAGCTCATTTGAGATGTAGGTTCATCAATAATTAAAATTTTCGGTTCATTGATTAAACTAGAAGCTAATGCCAACTTTTGCACATCTCCCTTAGACAATGTATAAGGATGGTCTTTCGCATATTGGCTTAAATTCATCTCATCTAATATCTTTTTGGTTCTGTCTACTATTTCGCCTTTAGGTAACTTTTGTACTCTTAATGCAAAAGAGACTTCTTCTTCTACAGAGTTGGTAAATAACTGGATTTGAGGATCTTGAAACAAGTAGCCCACTTTTTTAGACAATTGAGCTGTAGAATGTTCTCTTGTATTCATATTCTTCACCCATACTTTCCCCTTGCTGGGTTTATGCAGTCCATTAAAGTGTTTTGCTAATGTCGTTTTACCTGCTCCGTTTTTACCCATAAGTGATATAAATTCACCTGGATATACCTTTAAGTTGATGTTCTCAAGGCCAAACTCACCATTACCGTATTGAAAAGAAACATTTTCTACAGAAAGAACGGGATCTAAAGTATTAAACAGAGTCGTAACTTTTTGTGGTTTTACTGGCTTAATAAATTTAGGCAGTTTGTCTCTTCTCATAGGCCCATCGTAAAGAAGTTTTCCTTCATCAAGTACTAGTAGCCTATGGTCAACAGAAAAGTAATTCTCTACTTTATTGTCCACGATAATGACAATTTTGTTCTCCTTTTTAGCCATCTGACTCAATCTTTCATAAATATCTTTTCTGCCCTTTGGATCAATTTGAGTGACAGCTTCATCTAATATGAGAACTTTAGGATCTAAGGTGAGTACAGATGCCAATACAGCTCTTTGAGCTTCTCCCCCTGAAAGGGTATGGCTTTTTCTCTTTTCATAGCCCTTTAAACCTACAAAATCTAATGCTCTTTTAATTCTCCTCTTTACTTCTTCTTCCTCAAGAAGAAGGCTGCAGGGTCCAAATCCCAAATCCTCTTCTACCGTAAAGGAAAAGAGCTGGTTTTTGGGTTCATCTCGTACATATGCAATTTTACCTGCTACTTCTGGTAAATGTTCTTGGACAATTTTTTCTCCATCTAATTGAACAATGCCCTCCAAACTACAGTTGGTAAAGTTTGGAAGAACCCCAGCTATCACTTGACACAAGGTAGTCTTGCCAGAACATGGAGAACCAGTCAAAAAGACGAGCTCTCCATATTCAATATGAGTATTAATTTCTTCTAAACTCCATTTTTCCCCTTCAGGATAAGAAAGTGTTTTAATGTTTACCTCTAGCATTTTAATTCCCCCTAATGCTATTTGATCTTACCTAAGATTTCTCTAGCTTTTTTCATTGCTTCTGGGTGAAGTTTGATGCTCTCAGGAAAATTATCAAGAGGTTTTGTAGCATCGATTCCCATTTTTGCACTTCTACTGAGTTCATCTGTAGATGGATCTAACGTAACCCCCATAGCCATATGTTGTGGAATAATGTGTACATCCCTATCTGCCTGTACTCTCGTAGCAATGGCCCATAAAACTTGGGCTTCGTCCTGAACATCTACATCTTCATCTACCACCACCACATGTTTTAGATTAAAATCCATCCCTAACGCAGTCAAAATAGCTTGCATTGGTTGACCTTCTGCAATTTTTTTCATAGAGATATAACAATGAAACCACCCACAACCAGATACAGGCACATGTACATCTACGATATTCGGGATGTTTTCTTTTAATGCTTTTAATACATCCCCTTCTCTTTGCACGGCAATAACCGTATTGTGCTCTGCACACATTCCAGGTGTAATGGATTGATAAATGGCATTATTTCGATAGTAAATAGCTTTTGGCTTAAAGACATTTTCTGTACTTCTATGGCATGCATAATTCGTGAACTCTGCAAAGGGGCCCTCCGGCTCTCGTACTCCTGCAAGAATTTCTCCTTCAATGACGATTTCAGCATAGGCAGGCACCTCTACATTGATAGTGGTACATGGTGAAATCTCTAAAGGTTCTTGTATGAGTCCACCCATTCGAGGAAATTTACCTTGATCATAAGGAACTAAAGCCATAGATCCCATAGATATAGCAGGATGAACACCTAAAACCACAGCTGCCTCTAAATTTTTTTCCATTTCTTCAGCTCTTCTAAAGTACTCCCACAGCCTTTGACGAGAATGAAGACTTATCGCTAATTTATCTTTGCCCTTTAATTGCATTCTGTGATATCCACAGGTATCTGCCCCAGATACAGGATCTTTCGCCGTCACCAAACCTGCAGTAATATAAGGACCTGCGTCTACTGGAAAATGAGTCAATATAGGAAGTTTGGTTAAATCCAATTCTTCCCCTTGCAGACAATTTTCCTTAAAGGGTGCATTTTCAATGATTTCTGGCTCTATGCTATTTTTAATTCTCTCTGCTAGTACGCTATATAAGTCTTTTACCTCTACACCTAAAGATAGGGCAAGTCTCTCTCTTGTTCCAATCGTATTGGCTATGACAGAAAAATCAGAACCTGCTATTTTTTCAAAGTGAACTAATGGATAACGTTTTTGTCTTTCTAGTTCCATCATAATTCCTGTAGGTTCATATTCTCTATTTAACTCTTCTTTAATGGAAAGGACTCCCCCCCCTTGACCTTCGTACTCTTTTATAAATGCTCTCCAGTCTTGATTCATATTATCCTCCTTATTTTAGTACTCCAGATTTATGAATGCCATCATATACTTTTTTTGTAAGAATGGTGCCACCAACAACACCTACTAAAGTCGTAATCGTACTAGATACGAGTATGGCAGGAATAGGCACTGCAAGAACTACATACAAACCAATACCTACTACGATGTTTCCTAATACATTAGAAACGATTTGAGCCAATAAATGGTGTGACCATTTTTCCATAGAAAACTTCCAAGTAACAAGAGTGTAGCCAATAGAGGCCAATCCGTTAGATGGAATAAAGAAAATGGACAAAGGAGACAGACCAGACGCTACTGCAACTAATGCCTGCACTTCTACAGTAATAAGACCCGCTGGTTGTTTAAATAATAGGACTGTTAATCCTGTAAACATGGCCCAAGTTACTCCGCCAATAATCGTACTAGCTGGGTTAATTAAGGCGTCAATTCTATGTGCAATTTGTTGTACGAGAACAAAAACAATGCCCAAAATCACCGCACCAACAAGTGCCTTCGTGTCAAAGCGCAATTTCCTATTACTTTCTACCTTTTGTGTCATACTTAAATTATTCATTTACTTCCCCTCCATGTTTCTCGATTTTTTTGTGTTCTCTATATCTATTCCAGCGCGGGATAACACCACTCCATAATCCTTCTCTGCTTTTTCTTGACTGATATAACCGTTTATAAAATCTTCATATACTTTTTGTGGCTCTCTCTTATAAGGGTCACCCCAACCTCCTCCACCAGAAGAGATAATCCGTATGCTGTCTCCTGAGTCAATTCTGCGAGGTGCTGTTTTGCTTGATAAAATCTCTGAGCCATTTTGTTTCGTAGTGAGACAATTTTGGTTCACACTGCCCAGCTTTCCACCTTCTAATCCATATGGTGCTATTTTCATTCCATCTCCCCACATGACTATGCTTTGATCATGACCGTAGAATTGATACTCGTATTTGACTCCTGGAGCTCCTCGGTACTCTCCTGAGCCTGCAGTATCGGTGACTAGATGATGATTTAAAGTGAGAACTGGATACTGAATTTCATTGGATTCATTATTTGGCGCTTGAACACCACCGTAATTTGAAAAAGCAGCCATATAAGGATAACCATCTTGACCGTACTTTCCACCACCAGAACCTAAAGAGCAGAAAGTAAAACCTACGTAATACTTTTCATTTCTAGGGTCTGTCCCGTAGAAAGAAGGCCCTAAATAACGACCAAAACCTGCTGGGATTCTCTCAGGCACAGCTTTAGCACAAGCTTTAAGAATGGCAGCGATAATTTCACTTGCACAGTGTAAAGTAGACATAGTAACCGGTGCACCTTCATGAGGATTTACAACACTACCTTTTGGCGCAATAATCTTTATTGGTCTAAAGCCACCGCTATTTCGAGGGATTTCAGGAGAAAGAGCCCACAATAACCCAATATACGAGGCACACTTTGTAGTGACTAAACCACAGTTTACAAAACCTGTAACTTGTTCATCACTTCCTGTAAAGTCAATGAAAACTTCATCGCCTTTAAAAGTGACAGAGGCTTTAATTTTAATGGGCTCTTCTTGAAACCCATCATCGTCTAACCATTCTTCCCCAATATAGGTACCCTGAGGAAATTTTGCAATTTCACTTTTAGCTAATTCTTCTGCGCTTTGTAGGATGGAAACTAGCATTTCTTTGACTTTTTCTAAGCCGTATTTTTCAAGTAGTGAAATCAATCGATCCTTGCCTATTTTATTGGCTCCCATTTGAGCGAAAAAATCACTTCGCATCATATTAGGATTTCTCGTATTGTAGGTAATGAGATCTAACACTTCATAGATAATTCCATCTTTTGTAGCCATCTTTGTAGGAGGAATTCGAATCCCCTCTTGAAATATCTCTGTGGCTTTCGTATTATAACTGCCTGCCACAGAACCGCCAATATCTCCATGATGTGCACGACTTACGGTAAAGAATACTAACTCTTCTTTATAAAATACTGGAGTGATAATGCCGATATCTGGAAGATGATTTCCGCCCCAGTAAGGATCGTTAATGATGAATACATCCCCCTCTTTGATCTCTTCTCCATACTTTCCAATAATTGCTTGAACACTAAAAGCTCCTGCAGCAGCTAAAATAGGTATTCCATTTAATTGGGATATGAGATCTCCTTTGTGATTGGTAACGCCACAGGCAAAATCACAAGCTTCTGCAAAGATAGGAGATCGAGAAGATTTCTCTAGTGCTACCCCCATTTCTTTGGAAATCGTATCTAAACGATGTGAAATAACCGACTTTAGAATGACATCATCTATACTCATATATGGCTCCCCCTTTTTCTTAAAATAAAATCACCATATTTATTGAATCTCCCGTCAAAGCGAGGATTAATAAAAATACTTGTATAGTCCTTTTCAATTAATGCTGGACCTTCTATGATATGATTTTGTGAAAGCTCTTTTTCTTTGTAAACGGGAATCTCATTATATACGCCTTTCCCATCAAAGCATACCTTCCTATAGCTCGGTATTAATGGCTCTACAGAAGCTACGGGCCTTTCTATTTGAGATATTTGATTCAAAGACTCTTCCCACATCTCTAGTCGTATGCTAATTAAAGTGCACTCTTGATTTCTCTCTGAATAACCGTAACTTTTTTCGTGTAAATTGTGAAATTCGTCGAGAAGTTCTTTTATATTGTGCTCGTCTAATTTTTCCCCTTTGAAATGAACAGGCAATGTGTGATGTTGGTCTTCGTATCGTATTTCAAAGAGAAATTTGTACTTAAGATTTTCTACTAAAATGCCTTGAGCTTTTAGCTGAGAAGTCGCATCCTCTTTTAATCCCTTTAAAGTACTGTTGATTTCATCAAAATGTAGTTGAGCTAGTTGTTGAACGATGCTTTGTACCATATCTAATTTAATTTGAGATTCGAGCATTCCTTGAGCACAAAAGACTTCTCCATTAGCAGGAATAATCGCTATCTTAGAGCCCATTTCCTCTGCAATATTACAAGCAAAAATCGGAGATGCTCCTCCAACTGCACAGAGTGCAAAATCTCTTGGATCATGTCCTTTTTGAATGGTCATGAGATGAACCGCATCAACCATTTTAGCCAGTGCAATTTGATATATTCCGTAAGCTCCGTCTTCCACACTCATATGCAAAGGCTTAGCAATCTTGTCTTCAATCGCTTGAGCTGCAAGATCTTTTCTGATTTTCATCGTTCCGCCACCAAAATTTCCTTCTTCAATGAAGCCTAGAACTAAGGCTGCATCTGTAATTGTGGGTTCTTCGCCACCCCTATCATAGCAAGCAGGACCTGGATAAGATTCAGCAGACTGTGGTCCTACAGATAACATTGCACCTACACCTATACTAGCAATACTACCTCCGCCAATACCTACAGATTCGATATCAACCAGGGGTAAGTTTACTGGGTATCCTCCTACGACAGCTTCTGGCATAATCTTAATCTCGTAATCGCTTACTAAGCTTACATCAAAGCTGGTTCCTCCCATATCTACTAAGATGAGATTTGGTTCTAATACTTTCTCTCCTAATGCTTTTGCGCCACTGCTTCCTGCTGCCGGACCTGAAAACAATCCTTTTACACCAAAATCCTTAGCATAGGATATATGAGCTAAACCTCCATTGTTTTGAACTAATAGAATATCTGATTTAAGCCCGCGCTCCTTTAGAGCATGAGATAATTCATCAAGATAACGAGACACTAATGGAGTCAAATAAGCATTGAGCACAGTTGTTGAAACCCTTTCGTACTCTCCAAGCTTTGGCGATACTTCGCTTGATATCGATACAAATACATTGTCAAGTCTCTCTTCTATGTACTCTTTGATGGCTTTTTCATGGGAAGGATTCATGAAGGAGAAAAGGGTGCAAACAGCAACAGACTCTACTTTCTCTTTTTGCAACTTTTCTAGAATTTCTTCTACATCCTCTTGTACTAATTCTTGTAATACCTTTCCGCTATAATCTACTCTTTCCGATACTGGCAAGCGCAAATGGCGAGGAACTAAGACTTTAGGAATAGGCGAAAAGAAATCCCATTGATTTTCAAGTCTGGCCCGCCTCATTTCTAATGTATCCGTAAATCCCTTTGTAGAGATTAAAGCTGTCTTTACTCCTTTTCTTTGAAGCAAAGCATTAATTGCTACAGTATTTCCATGAACTAGCTTATGCGTTTTTGAAAGAAACTCTTCTAATTGCATATTGAAATCAGTAGCTAATTCTTCTAACCCCCTTAGTACTGTTTGTATGGGGTATTCTTTATTTGAAGGGATTTTGACTGTTTTAAACGTTTCATTTCCTATCGCGATAAAATCTGTAAAAGTTCCACCCATGTCGATTCCTATTTGAAACATCTTTACACTCCTTTCGGTACTTTATTGGATAAATTATTGTTGTAGACACTCGCAAAATGAAAGCGTAGCTTTCGCTTTGCTCGTTGTTTCACGCAAAAAAAGTTCTCAGCCAAATAAGGCTGAGAACTTTTCCATCATTCTCAAGTGTTTACTCTTTCCTAGAGAGTGCACAATTCATTAACAAGCAGGTCTCCTGACTAACGGATCAACGCTTTTTATCTCCCTTCCCATTTCTTTAATAAGAAACAGTGGTTTATCGATAATTTGCTACTCGTATACAGTGGCGGGACCGTTCAGTACTTTCACCTGATTCCCTATTATCCTCTTAAGAGGCACTTGTTAAACTATTCTTTTCTTTCATTATAGCTCAGTAAATTGCAATTATCAAGGAGGAATTTGTATTAATAACAAAGAACTCTATAACTCTATAATAAAAAACAAATTAATATACCTTTTCTCTTTATTCTCCAGTGTTAACAAGAGAAATGTTTAACGTCTCATCTGCACCATAAATGATAGTAACACCGTAACCTTTATCATCTGATGCCCCATAGGTAATACCATCTTCTGTCTTCATATCATAGCTTTGATTTGTATAAATTTTCTTGATTTCATTGAAGTACTCATCAAAATCTTTTTTACTTGCTTCTTCTATACTAATAATCAAAGAATCACTTGCTTCCATTACTGAAACGATTTTGCCTCCTTTGAACTCAGGAATGTTTTTTGCCAATTCTGAGGTAGGCCAATCAGTAGATCCGAAAGTTGCTTCTTCTCCATCTTCGCCCTTGACCGTCACTTTATCGCCATCGATATCTACATCGCCACCTCCAGCTTTTTCAATTACTTTTTCTGCAACCGCTTCACTAGCCTTCTCCTCTAGTTTTTCTTTTGCCCCGCACCCTATTAGAGATACGGTTAACAATACTACTAAAATTAAAACGAGCTTCTTTTTCATATAATTCCCTCCAATTCTTATATTTTTCTATTTAATTATTATCAATTAAAACAAAAAACGCATTATCATTTATATTTTTATAAATTTATATTTTCATAGTTTTTTTCAATTTATAATTACTTATATTATACCATATAATTTACCAATAAATCACAAATTTACAAACAAATCTATGCTATAGAAAATGAAAGAATTCTTAATTTGAAAAAATAAAAAAACTGCAATCTGAGATTGCAGTTTTTTTATTAATATACTCTTCTTCCGCCTTGGAATCTTGATGACCAATAACCATCTAACGACGATATTTGAATCGATTTTCCTGGTCTTGGTGAGTGTATAAAGCTGTTACCACCAACGTAAATTCCTACATGCCCTGGAAAGACAACTATATCTCCTGGTCTTAGCTCTGATCTTGATACGTATCCACCTAGACCACCTTGTCCGCCACTAGTTCTAGGTATGCTAATTCCATACTGTCTATACACATAAGATGTAAAACCTGAACAGTCAAAACCTGATGGACTTGAACCTCCAGAGACATATGGTATTCCTATATAATGTTTCGCTGTAGCTACTATGGCTGATCCTAAATCTCCATTGTATGTAGGAGCGGCTTTGCCACTGCCTCTTGAACTTGTATTTGTACCTGTACTTGTACTTCTACTTGCTACTGCTCTTACCTTTGTTCCTACTAATACGATTTTGTTTACTGGTTCTTTTAGGGTTTCTTCTTTAATGATTTCTTCTTTTTCTACAATATCATTTATGTATGTAATAGATTTGGTAATTTCTTTTAATCCTGTTTCGCCTTTTTGTTCTATTTTTGTTTCTCCAATATACATGGATGAATCTTTTTTCTCTTCTACTTTAAAATCAATTTCTTTCGTCTCAACTTTCTTTACCGTAGCACTTACGTCGATAAATGATTCTTTAGAAGCTAAGTTAAGAGATTCTCCTGGCATTAAATTTTCAAGGTTTATGTTTGGATTGGCTTTTTCTAAATTATCAATTGGTGTATTTGTAGATCTAGAAATCGTCCATGCAGAATCACCTGAAGCAATTTTATAAGTCTTTGGTTGAGTTTGATTGACTTGGTAAAGAGCTTCTTCTTGTTTAAGTATATTCTCTACTAAAACGTCCTTTTCTACAACTTCAACCTTTTGATTAAAATCTACATTTACTAATTCTACATCTTTTTTCTTTAATTCTTCTACAAATGGCTTTTTAATACCTTCTAAGATATTTTGAACTTGTTCTTTTTCCTCTACAATCAACTTTTCCTCTCCGTCTACCATAAGTATAGCAGCGGGTTTGTAAACATCAATATTTTCATATATGCTTTTTTCTAGTTGTTTTTCGCTAAGAAGCTTGTCCTTCTCTACTCTCACTTTATTATACTGTATTTCTTCACTGTAATATGCTTTTTCTCCGTGGCTTTCATCTACTTTTTCTTGAACAGCTAATAAAGCATTTTCACCGTATTCCATTTCCTTTACGATACCTACCGATTCGTTGTTCAAGATTAACTCATAAGAGAAGCTACTTTCATAAGCATATATCCCTACTGCCGTTGCAACTGTGATAATGCCAGATGCTAGCAGAACTTTTTTCTTTAGATTGAGCTTGTTTATTTTTTCTTTCAGCCCTTTTGGTTGATTTTCCATGTAATTACACTCCATCAAATTTGCTATCCGTTGACACGTGATTTATGACTTTTTTATTGTAACATTAATTCATCTTTTTGACAAACATTTATTACATTTTTGTTACAATATTTTTTTATTAGCTATATCTCCATTACAAATCCTACTTTATTTAATATTATTTACAAAAAAACAGAATCTTCTATACTCCTAGAGATTCTGCTTTGTAATAAGTTTTTCTACTTCGTATTTTTTTCGTGCTTTCCGTCATGAGTGCCTCTTTTAATACCATTGGTTATCCCTACATCTTCATTATCTTTAGGCTCCATTTTTCTAAGTTCTGAATTGCTCTTTTCTCTATCCTTTTTTCTATTTTTGTTGTTATCCATCTTATTCCCTTCCTTATATCAATTTGTATTTATATTAGTTTTGGTCTTTAGGAATAATCTTATGCAGGATATTTGTGTATAGGTAGAGGCATTGATTGTTTTATTTAAGTAGGATTAATTGATTTAAGGGCACATAGTATTTTGTATATTTATTTCCTTCACGATCTATGTAGCAACCTTCCTTATTTTTTACCATAACCGTAGCTCGTTTATGTATTCCATTGATAAAACCTTCGAAAAATTCATTTTCGTATTGAAAGGAAACTTTATTTCCAATAGATAAGCCTAATTTTTCTTTAGCAATTTCTTGATTTGTAGGGAGTGCGTGATAACTGCTGCTATGATTAAATAAGTTTTTAGCTATTATCTTAAAGCGTTTTTTCTTACAACTCGATTGATGATACAGTATAAATTCAATAGCGTGACATATTTCATGCTCTAGAACTAGTTGTAATGCCTCTAGAGCATTGTGGGTTTCAATGCCAGAAACAAATTTTTCTTTATCACTTAATTCATAATAAAAGAAGAAATTAACACCAAAACGAAATTCAATGATTACATCTTTTGGTTTTAGAGCACTAATATTCTTTGGACACAAAGTAAGCCCGGCACTTTTACTCATACGCTTAGAAAGGGAAAAGCGAAAACCACCTTCATACTGATTAGAAAAATCATTACGAAAAAACACTCTGTCGTACAACTCAAACAACAGTTTTAAATCATCAGTAGAAATCATCTTAAAATTGCAGTCTTCAACACTTCCAGATAATTTTAAAAACTCTTCAAAAATTTGCGTTCTCTTCTGTACTATGGTTTCTGAGTTGTAGATATAATCAAACATTTTGTCTCACCTTAATGCAATAAAGAATGTATTGCATTACTTCCTTTCTACTGTATTAAAATAGGCTTCTTTAAGCTACCCATTCTTTTCTAAAAAGACCCATGGACACAGTTCTTTCTCTATAAAATCCAAAACTTTTAATAAAAGCAATCCTAATAAACTAAGCCCTACTATTCCCGAAAACATATCTAGGTAATCTACCATAATCCAAGCATTCATAATATAATATCCTATTCCATAAGTGGTGGCAAAATTTTCGGCAAAAAACAGGGTAGAAATACTAATTCCTAAAGTTATTCTAAGAGCTGATATTAGTTTTGGAAGAACTGCTGGTAATATTAAATGTTTATATACGCCTAGACCTGTGATACCTAGTGAAAAAATGGAGTAAAAGAGCTCCTTTTGAATTTCTTTCACCCCATCTCTTACAGATAAAAGAATCTGAAATACAATTATGGTAATCATGAGTACGATTTTAGAAAGATCTCCAATACCCATTAAAATCATAAATATAGGTAGGAATGCAACCTTAGGCAATGGATACAATAGATATATTACAGGAGAAATAAGTGTGTCTGCTTTTTTGTTTATACCGGTCCATAGCCCTAATGGAACTCCTATAAGTACAGATAGAAATATAGCAATAAAGATTCTATATAAACTAGCTATAAGGTGGACAGATAGCACTTGAGGAAATAAAATCACAAATTGCTTTACCGTTTCATAGGGACTAGGAACGATATTTGACTTAATGATAAAATGAAGTCCATACCAAATAGTACACACCATCAAAAGCCCATATAGGGTATTATCCTTTGTCTTTCGTTTTAATAAGCTCATCTTAATACCCCTCTTCTAACGCCTTTCTTACCTCTAAACATATACCGTAGTATTCCATCTTCCTACGGATTTTTGAGTCTCCAAAATAAGGATTTTCAATGACTTTCTTAATTTTTGATTTTTCCATAATGGCAATTTTCTGCCCGAGAAATACAGCTTCTTCAATACTATGAGTGATAAAGATCATGGTACTAGGTTTTTTATGGTACAGTTTTAGAAGTAAATTTTGAATATGTTCTTTGGTCATAGCATCTAACGCAGAGGTTGCTTCGTCCATTAAGAGTAAATCAGGTTTGGTCACTAAGGTTCTAGCAATGGTGACCCTTTGTTTTTGCCCGCCACTGAGCTGAGCTGGAAACTTGTCCTTTAATTCTAAAATATCTAGTTCCGTTAGAATTTTATCTACTTCTCTTTGGATTTCTTTCTTAGAAAGGTTACGAATGGTTAACCCTAGGGCCACATTGTCCTTTACCTTTTTCCAAGGCAGAAGCCCGTAATCTTGTAAAATAACACCTGTTTCTTTTCGACTTGCCATTATCTTATCTCCATTTACCCTGATTTCTCCTTGGCTTGTATGAAGAAGCCCTGCTAACAAATAAAGCAGGGTCGTCTTTCCACATCCTGAGGGCCCAATGATGGCACATGTAGCATTTTTATTTATGTGAAGACTAATATCCTTTAGGGCAGTATCCGCGCCATAAGAAAAACTTAAATCTTTAATATCTACCATTACTCCACAAAAGCCCTTTCAACGAGATCCTCTGGAGACACCTCCATGTCTTTTTTTAGTACTTCTTCTACCCACGTTATAATGTTTTTAAGATACTTTTCATCAGGTAACGAAGCTTTCGTATACGATGGAAGAATTATATCATCTTTGATAGCTTCATTTAAATCAAGCTTTTCAATCACTATATCCCTTGCTATCGTTTCATCAGCTTGTATATCTCCTACAGCTTTATTGTATCCTTCATAGAAAAGCTCTATTGCCTCAGCTTTTTCATCTAAAGCTTTTGTCGTGAACGCTAGTACATCAGGTGAGTACCCATCTTTCATTTCAAAGGTTTTCTTTTCTAGGCCATCTACAGCCCCCATAGAGGCCATTGGCTCTGGGAAAATGCCCATATCTACGTCACCACTTTTAACCATTTCTAGTCGAGCTGGTATTTCGTTAATAAATACTTTTTCAATATTGTGGTCCTCACCAAACCATTCATCGATTAAAAAGTTAGTCACGCTAACTTCCATCATAGTAGCCTTAATATCTTTCTTATCTCCATAATCAGATTTTACAAGTACTGGAAACATTCCTTGGGTCATAGATGTAGCTTTTAGTCCAAATCCACTATTTACATTAGTCGCTACAGCTATTAAATCCGTTATGGAACCATCTATTGTATTTGTCTGTAAGGCACTTTGTCTTTCTTGTCCATTGTTAAAGACTACAAGCTCTACATCTAAACCTAGTTTTTCAAAGTAGCCTTCCTTTTCTGCTATAAACATAGGCGCTGCATCTACAGCTGGCATTAAACCAATTGTTAAAGATAACTCTTTACTCGTATCTTCATTAGGTTTTTTCTCTGTTGTATTGCTACAACCTGATAAAAAAAGAATGCTTACTGTCAACATTCCCGCTAGTAATAATTTTTTATTCACAATAAGTCCTCCTTTACTTAAGCACTATTGTATTTTATAGCCAAATGCAGTTTTAAGCAAGAGAGTACCAATAATTACGTTTCTCCTCTTTATAACAAATAGCAATCAGCTATTTATAGTATCATAATAAATGTATTCCCTTTTGTATAAAGAGTAGACCATTTTTATAGTAAATTTTCAAATACATAAAAACAACCGAAGGATGTCTTCGGCTGCACTTATATGATTACCAATTTTTTGCTTTATAGAAATCTTATTCTTGATCTAAATACTTTGCACTTACATGAGTTGCATCACAGAAGGGTTTGTTACTTGATTCTCCACATCGGCATAGCATTACCCTATTTCTTGTTTCATACATTTCTCCATTAGAGGATTCAATTGGAATATTCCCCTTAACATAAATGCCACAGCTTACCCCTTTTTCAGGGTCTTGAAGAAACTCAATAGAGGGTTCATGTTCATCTTCATATGGTTTTCCCGACTTATCTAGAGCGACTAGTCTACCTGCTGGGCACTCAGATGCGCCTTTGATGGCTTGCTCCCGATATTCTGGAACATCAGATTTCTTTACTAATTGCCACACGCTGCCATCCTCTAAATGGCAAAAACGCCCTAATGCACACCTGCCATCATCCAGAAGATCAAGATCAGGCCCTTTCAGTAGTTCAGCCCTTTCTTCAAATTTCGCCTTAGATGCAGTTTCCGTCCCGTCAAACCCTTCTTTTACATGAGCACCATCACAAAATGGTGGGTTTTTTGATTTTCCGCATCGACATAATGCGTATTGTTCTTTAACTGGAAAAGTACCTCCCTCTTCGTATTCATAGGTTTTACCCTTCGGTACAATAACCTTTTCACATAAAGGCACCTTTCCTGTTACCATATATGGGCCATCCTTAAGTATTTTTATCTTTACGTTTTTATTATCTTTTGTCAAAATTGGTATCTCCTTTCATTCTTTAAGTAATTTTGGGTGTTAATTTATCTTCAATTATATGTAATATTTGAGAAGACTGCAAATTACTCTTTATTTAAGACGTTTCATTTATGAGCATTCCTGATTGAAATGTAGGATAATTCTGCAAATATTCATAATCATTTATAATATCTATTATACATCTTATTTTATCTGTCAATTCTTTGTCTTTATGGTAAACAACGCTAAAATATCTATTCCAGCCTTCGTTTGCGTTATGAATGACGTGAATCTTTGAGTCTTGTAATTCTTTCTGCACTAGACCGATGGATATAACAGCTAAACAATTGTTTTCTATAACTTCTTTTTTAATGGATTCTGGGCTATTTCCTTCAAAGACAGTTTTAATAGCTACTTTATTTTTTGTCATATACTCTTCAAATAATTCTCTAGTACCACTGCCCTTTTCCCTCATTGCAAAACTCTCATTTTCTAATTCCTTTAAGTTGATAACATCTTTTTTAGCAAATGGGTGTTGGTTACTGCATACTAGAACAAGGTAATCCTTAATTTTGGGGATACTGATTAAATGAGGACTTTTTATTTTGCCTTCAATGATTCCAATATCAATTTCTCCATTTAGTAGTTTTTCTTCAATGCGCTCTGTATTATTGGCATAGGAGTACACCTCTACCGTAGGTTT
>NZ_CALNCS010000204.1 GCF_937875145.1 Alkalibaculum bacchi
GCCGTCATATTATCAACTTTATACCAGTGCAGAAGTTGATAATATGACGGCCATTGAACTATATAAAAGAGCAGGTTTTAAAGAAGAAAATATATTTGAATATGAGGCTGGTGGAATTCAGTACAAAGAGATACGAATGATGATTTCACTTGAAAATCAAGAATAAACAAAATTAGAATTACTTTATGAGGGCATATCTTACATAGTTTATATATTGTGATTTAATGCAAATCAGCAGACTTTTATGCAAGTGTGGAGTGTTTATTGAATCTTCAGCAGAAGACCCCAGAGTAGGAGTTTATGTACTCTGGGATCTTCTTCATGTAGATGTCCTGCCACTAAGGCCTCACCAGGCTCAACCGATGTCTTTTTTATCTCCTCAAGGCATGTTGAGGCCGTAACGTTGCGTATGAAGGAGTGAAACGACTGAAGAAGCTCGTGTCAGGCTTGCCCAGGAAGGCGAGAGAAGCGGAGTTTGATTACGGCTGAACGCGTTATGTTGATAGAGGCGGAATAGGTTATAATAGTAGGATTAAAGGCATTTTAATTAAATATGTAGGAGTTTTTGCCCCCTAGACTCTGAGTTTAGGGGAGTTTTTCTTAAGAGGGTCTGGAGTACTGGCGCTTTCTAGCAGAATCAAGGACACAGTAAATGATATAAAAGAAGAGCCATAATATTTAGCTATAGTGCATATTTTATAGCTTTATAAGCAAATTATTAAATAGAGGATACTATTTTATAAAAGAAAGGAAGGAGTAACTATGATAAAGAAAAGATGGATTATATTTATAGTTTTAGTTTTGGCTATAACACTACCTGCTTGCACTGGAAATTCTCCTAATAATAATTCAAATGACGAAATAAGCAAGGAGGATAGTACAAATACTTATACCAATCCAGATTCTGATATCAATAATACTGGTACTATAACTAATGTTGTATATGAAGACATCAAATTGACTCCAGGAGAAGTATTTAATATTTATGTAAAGAAGTATCCTAATGTAAAGGTAAATAAGTTGGCGCTTGATTTTGACCGTGGATTATATATCTATGAAGTGGAAGGATATGACGATACAAATAAATATGAGTTAAAGATTGAACCTGTAGATGGGGAAATATTGAAAGAAGAACAAAAACAAAGAGATGATAATGATACAGAAGGCGAAATAACAATAGAAAATGTGAATAAAATACAAGAACTAATGGACAAAGCATTAAAAGATGCAGGTAATGGTTATAAAGTAGACGAGTGGGAATTAAAATTTGAAAATGGCCAAAGCATATTTGAAATAGAAGTAGTTGATGACAATGACCATGATATAGAATATAAATATAACATAAATACGATGGAGTTAATAGAAAAGGATCAATAGATTTTCACAGAACCTTCCTTTTGAGTATTGATATTATATGCCTTACCCATATGCATGGAGAACACATATTTGGATTGCCAGGTCTCCTATTAACTATGGGAAACAGCGAACGAAGCACACCAGTAACCTAAAGAAGCGGCAAAACTTGCACAATCAGGGAAAGTAAGAGAGTTATTGCTTACTCATTTTGGTACGGCATTAGATAATCCTATTGAATACACACAAAATGCTGTAGACGTCTTTCATAATACAATCATCGGCTTTGATGGATTTACAGGAGAATTATCTTTTGAAAAGAATTAAGAAATAATAAGGTAATATGGTCCCCTTGTGGTAGACTGTTTAAATAAAAAGGCTCACAAGAATGGGTATAATATAGCTGGGAATCAATTATTAATGTAAAATATTAGTGAGGATGGTGTAGGTTAATGGATAAAAAATATAACAAGCCCAATGATAAAATTCTTAAGGAAAAACTCTCAGCTCTTGAATACGATGTTACTCAGAACAGTGCTACCGAAAAACCCTTTGACAATGAGTTTTGGGATTTTGAAGAGGAAGGAATTTATGTAGATATTGTATCACGTGAACCTCTATTTAGTTCCCATCACAAATACGATGCAGGGTGTGGATGGCCTAGTTTTTATAAGAGTATTGACAATGATTATATTGTAGAAAAGCTAGACACTAGCTACGGAATGAGAAGAACAGAAGTGAGAAGTAAGCATGGGGATTCTCATTTAGGCCATATATTTAACGATGGTCCCCATGATAAGGGTGGCATGAGATACTGTATTAATAGTGCTGCTTTGCGGTTCATTAATAAAGCCGACTTAGAAAAAGAAGGGTACGGAGAATATATAAAACTATTTGAATAGAAAATAAACCCAGCTTTTAATTACGAGGTTCATTTTTCATTCAAGTATTTTGTTTTTAATCTCTTCAAAAATATAATTTTCTTATGGAGTTTTACTCTGGGGACTTCCTAGGGACTGGACTTTTAGGTCAAGATATTAAGTCTTGACCTCTTTTTTAATTTAAAATAACCAGATAATAAGTATTATCTGCAATATTAAAATTAGAAATGTAGGATATATTGTTGATATGGTAAATTGTTACGATGTGCAGAAATGGTTTGTGTTGCTTAGAAAATATTATTTTTTCCTATTTTGAATTTGTCAAAACATAAGATTTTATTAATATATTATAATTGTTATAATGTATTTATGGTAAATAATTATAGGGAGGAATAATGATGCTTAAAGATGAGGCAAGAAAGTATATCGAAAGTGAATTAAAATACGGAGAGCAGAGAAAACTCTACCATTACAACTGTGCTGAAACACTGCTTAATGCCTGCAATGATTATTACAAATTAAATTTGGATAAAAAAATATTTAAAGCTATCGTTCCATTTGGTGGAGGGTTTTGTTCTGAAAAAGCTTGTGGAGTACTGGCAGGAGGTATTGCAGCATTAGGCGTGATGTATTCGGAGGATAAGCCTACAGATAATACCAAAGTGAAGGAAATAACTCAACGGTGGGTAAAGGTTTTTGAGGAAGAATTTAGCGATATCGATTGTAAAGAGATTAAACCTATTTATAAAGATCCTGAAACGGGCTGTGCCAATGTAATGTTGAGGGCTGCTGAGCTGTTGGAATCGATAATTAAAGGCGAAAAATAAAATACTTATGTTCTCAAAGATTTTCCTAGGTTCATTAGGAACGTGAATTTTTGGGTTAAGTTATTGAGTAACCTCAGACTAAAGGTTTCACTTGGAAGGGAAGATTGCTTAGAGGGGTAGGATGTTTTCAACCTAATACCTTAAAATAAAAGAAGACGAAACTTCCCTTGAAGTCTTATCCTTAATGTGGTTAATTTGCAAATGAGAGTGGGTCGATACTTGAGAATCTAAAAACCTGACTTGAAAAGTTCCGTCTCTCACAAATGAACTGCTCCCTGTCAAGTAGACAAGTGAAAAATCAAAATGCACTCTCTTACCCAATAGGGACATATTTCAAGAATTCACTATTTAAATAAATTCTCCCACCGTTTTTGCAAGATGGTGG
>NZ_CALNCS010000205.1 GCF_937875145.1 Alkalibaculum bacchi
CTTGAAATGATAATCTTTTTCCCAGCAATGACAAGAGGGATTGTCAACATTATCAATACTTTAGCTAAGGCAGGGAAAAAGATTATCATTTCAAGTCACGATATGGATATTATTTATACACTTTGCGATTATGGATACATATTAAATCATGGTCAGGTTATCGCTAATGGATCTATTGAAGATTTGTTTAGCATGGACGAAGTACTAGAAAAGGCTAATCTTTCTCAGCCATGGCTTATGAAAATACATAAAAAATTAGGTTTACCATTATTTCGAGATGAAGAAAAACTATTTGATTATTGGAGGGAGATCAATGGAATTAGCAGTTATCGGGGTTGATCACCATATTGCGCCAATGGAAATACGTGAAAAGATGTCTTTTACGGAATCTAAAAAAGAGATAACTTTTCAAATATTACAACAAGAGAATATTCATGAACTTATCATCGTATCCACGTGTAATAGAAGTGAACTTTATTTAGCAAGTGAAGAATTAGAACAAAGCATCCATTCTGTTTGTACCTATTTAAAAGAATATACTGGGCAGGATGATATTGAAAAGCACTTATTTATAAAAGAAAATAGAGACGCAGTGTATCATATTTTTCAGGTAGCAGCAGGACTTGAATCTCTTGTTATAGGTGAGGATCAAATTTTAGGTCAAGTAAAAGATGCTCTAGAATATGCCATTGAAAAAGGCCACAGTGGAAAATTACTAAATAAATTATTTCGAGAGTCTATTACTAAGGCAAAATATATTAAAACTACTTTAAAAATATCCGAAAATCCAACATCTGTCGGTTATGTTGGCTTGAAGATGTTAAAAAAAGAGATGGATTCCTTAGAGGGAAAGCGTGCTCTTATTATTGGAGCAGGTAATATGGGCAAATTATCCTTAAAATACATTATTGAAGAAAATCTAGATAAGGTATACATCACAAACCGCACCCATGATAAATTAAACCAATTATTAATTGAGTTTGAAGGAGTATGTCCTGTTTATTACGAAGATCGATATGATTTACTTCAAGAAGTAGATATACTCATTTCTACAACAGCATCTCCTCACACCCTGTTTCTAAAAGAAAATATGCCAAAACTAAAAAAAGATTTGTATATTCTTGATTTAGCCATGCCACGAGATGTAGAAAAGGAAGTTGGAGAGCTAGAGGGCGTTCACTTATACGAAATCGACGATTTAAAAAAGGTCATCGATGAGAATATAGAATACCGAAAGAGTCTGATGGAACCTATAATGGCTATTATACAGGATTCTGTAGAGGAATTTTATAAATGGAAAGGGGCTGCGAAACTAGACCCTTTAATCCGAAAAATCAATGCTCAATGTGAGACTATTAAGATGGAATCTTTAGATTATATCTATAGAAAGACAAATCTTACTATAAAAGACAAAGAAGTAGTAGAAAAAATGATTCATTCTGCTCTTAAAAGAAGCATAAAGCCTATTGTTAATCTGAAAAGCATAGATGATGCGGAAAAACTAGATGATTATATTGCTGTAATGGATGAAATTTTTGGGAAGTGATGAGAATTTGTATTATCCAGTAATGATCAAAATGAGAGATAAAGATGTAGTGGTTTTTGGGGGGGGGAAGATTGCTTACCGTAAAGCAGTTTCTCTTTTGGAATGTGAAGCAAAAGTCACTGTAATAAGTTTGGATTTTACTTACGAGTTTAATGAGCTCTTACATCAATTTTCTAATTTAACCCTTATAAAGGACTCATATAAAAAAGAGTACTTAAAGGGTAATTACTTAGCCGTAGGAGCTACAAATGTTAAGGATATTAATATCTCCATTAGTGAGGATGCAAAAGAATTAAAGATTCTGTGTAATATAGTTGACAGTGGAGAAGCTTCCGATTATATTGTCCCATCGGTTGTAAGAAGAGGGGATTTGATTTTATCTATATCCACCTCTGGAAAGAGTCCATCTCTAAGTAAAAAAATAAAGAACTCCTTAGAAGAAGAGTATCCTAAAGAGTTTGAAGAGTATGTAAACTTACTGGGAAAAATTCGAGAGATGGTCATCAAAAACGTAAAGGATCAAGAGGAGAAAAAAAGGATTTTAAATAGCTTAACGGATTTGTCTGTAGAGGAATTAAGAAAAATGTTGTAAAAGTGGAAGTATGGATGTCAACGAAGGTCATTGGTCTCACGGTTTCAATAGGAAATAAATACAGAATGTTTGCAAAAAATCAAAGGAGTCATATATGAAAATAATAGTAGGTACAAGGGGAAGCAATTTAGCATTAACTCAGACAAAATGGGTTGTTTCCCAATTACAAAATAATTATCCAGATACTACATTTGAAATAAAAACGATTACTACTACGGGAGATCGAATTCAAAATGTAAGTTTAGATAAAATTGGTGAAAAAGGTGTATTTGTAAAGGAAATTGAAGAGCAACTTTTAAGTGGACAAATTGATTTAGCAGTACATAGTATGAAAGATATGCCTGGAGAACTACCAGAAGGCTTAATGTTTTCATGGGTTCCGAAAAGAGAAGATTATCGAGATGTCATCGTTCTAAAAGAGGGATATAAATCATTTGATGACTTACCTCAGGGAGCTGTAATTGGAACGGGAAGCAAGCGTAGGCAGTTTCAATTATCAAAGTATCGACAGGATTTAAAATTTGATTCCATTCGAGGGAATATTGAAACTAGAGTGCGAAAAATAGAAGATCAAAATTTACATGGAGTGGTCCTAGCAGCAGCAGGATTAAGGCGAATAGGATTATATGAAAAACTTAGAAATCGTATTGAGCCCATTGAACCTCATATCATATTACCTTCTCCTGCACAAGGAATTTTAGCGATTGAAATTAGAAAAGAAAATACGCAAATACACAAAATGATAGAGAGTATAAATCATAGTGAGTCTTTTTTACAGGCAACAGCAGAGCGTTCCTTCTTAAAAGGTTTAAACGGCAATTGCCATATTCCCATGGGAGCATTATGCACTATTAAAGGGGAAAATATCGAGATAGAAGGTTTGCTAGGAAACGAAGATGGAAGTGCATTAATTAAAAGAAAAGCCTTTGGTCCAAAAGAAGATGCAGAAAAATTAGGCTGGGAACTGGCAAAAGATATATTGGAGGAGATGAAGGGCTATGAAGGGTAAAGTATATTTAGTAGGCGCAGGTCCAGGAGATTTTAAATTGATTACATTAAAAGGGCAAGACGCCATAAAAGCAGCAGACGTCATCGTATACGATCGGTTGGCTTCTCCTAAATTGCTAGACTTTAGAAAAGAAGATTGCGAGTTCATCTATGTAGGAAAAGAATCCAGCAATCACACAAAAACACAAGATGAAATAAACGATATTATTTGCCAAAAAGCACTAGAAGGGAAAATTGTCACCAGGTTAAAAGGTGGAGACCCTTATGTATTTGGCAGAGGTGGAGAAGAAGGTCAGTATTTAATCGAAAGAGGAGTAGATGTAGAGGTGATTCCAGGGATTACTTCTGCTATTGGAGGACTAGCATATGCAGGAATTCCAATTACTCATCGAGATCACGCATCCTCTTTTCATGTAATTACAGGACACTTAAAGGATGAAAGCAACGAGTTAGATTGGGACGTATTAGCAAAACTAAAGGGTACCTTAGTGTTTTTAATGGGTATGAGCGAGCTAAAAAAAATAACGGCTCGCCTTATTGAAAATGGCATGGCTTCAACTACACCGGTAGGAGTAATCAACTGGGCAACTACAGACAGACAAAAGGTAGCTGTAGGCACTTTGATAGATATTTATGAAATTACTGAAAGAGAAGGTCTGACTTCTCCAAGCATTATCGTGGTAGGTGATGTAGTCAAATTAAGAGAAGATTTAAACTTCTTTGAAAAGAAACCACTTTACGGTAAAAAAATATTAGTGACAAGGGCGAGAAATCAAAGCAGCAAAGTAGTTGAAAAAATCTACCAATTAGGTGGCACTGCAATTGAATTTCCTGTTATCAAAATAAAGGATTTAAGCCATGAACCATCTATAATAGAAGAGATTAAGAGGGTTAGAGAATACAACTATCTTATTTTCACAAGCCAAAATGGAGTAAAACTTTTTCTTAATAGAATGTTTTCCTTAGGTTTAGATATGCGAGCATTAACTGGAGCTAAAATTGTAGCTATAGGTAAGGTGACCGCAAAAGAACTTGAAAAATACCATCTCTATGCAGATATTATTCCGGAAAATTATATTGCCGAGGGTATTTATGAGGAACTTAAGGACATGTTAACACCTGAGGACAATATTTTGCTACCAAGGGCAAAAGAATCTAGAGATTTCTTGGCGGAAGAGCTAGGTAAATTAGCTCAAATAAAAGAAATAAAAATATATGAGACGATTCTTGGAGAAGGAGCAGAAAAAGTAGAGGAAGTAAAATCTCTTCTTAATAAGAAGGAAATCGATTATATTACCTTTACGAGCTCCTCAACAGTAAAAAATTTAGTGAAGATATTAGGAAGTGCAGATATTCTTAAGAATCAAAAACTAATTTCTATTGGACCCATTACTTCAGATACCGTCGAAGGCTTTGGATTAGAGGTATACGGCGAGGCAGAAAAATATGATATTGATGGGGTTCTAAAGGTGATTTTAAATGAGGAGGCACAAAAGTGATAAGAAGACCTAGAAGATTGCGTTCAAATGCTATTGTTCGAGATATGGTTCGAGAAACTAGGCTTAATACAGATGCATTTGTCTATCCCATGTTTGTAGTAGAGGGAGAAAGAATAAAGAATGAAATCTCATCTATGCCAGGCAATTACCATTTTTCTATCGATTTATTAATTGAAGAAGTAGGAAATCTTATTGATTTAGGAATTAAAAGTATAATGTTATTTGGCATTCCTAATCACAAAGATGAGTGTGGTAGTGAGGCTTATAGGCCTGATGGAATTATTCAAAAGGCAGTTGAAGCTTTAAAGGAAAAATATAGTGATCAAATATACATTATAACGGATGTATGCCTTTGTGAATATACTTCTACTGGTCACTGTGGACTTATTAAAGGTGAGACAGTAGATAATGACTCCACTTTACCCCTTTTATCCAAAACAGCTTTAAGCCATGTTCAAGCAGGTGCAGATATGGTGGCACCATCCGATATGATGGATGGAAGAATAGGTCATATGCGAAAGACTTTAGATGATAATGGATATGAAAATGTCCCTATAATGGCCTATAGCGCTAAATACGCATCGGCTTACTACGGACCTTTTAGAGAAGCAGCAGATTCAGCGCCTCAATTTGGTGATCGAAAATCTTATCAAATGGACCCTGCTAATAGCAGAGAAGCTTTAGTAGAGGCTGCACTAGATTTAGAAGAAGGGGCAGACATTGTCATGGTAAAACCAGCTCTTGCTTATCTAGACATTATTACAAAAATAAAGGATATATCGGATGTTCCAGTAGCAGCCTACAATGTCAGCGGAGAATACTCCATGCTAAAGATGGCTATAAAAGAAGGTCTGATGAGTGAAGATGTAATAGTAGAGACATTAATCTCTATACAACGAGCTGGAGCAGATATTATTCTTACTTATTTTGCGAAGGAGATAATGGAGAAACTGCGCTAGGTGGTAAGGTGGTGAGGTGGTAAGGTGGTCAGCAAAACCAAACTCGCCTAGGGGCGAGAAAATGTCCTACCTCTAATATCTTACTGCAACATCCGAATTTATAGGTGCAGACGACCCTGTCTGCCCTCTATTAAAAGATGAAATCAAGTGTAATATCGAGGAAGGAAAATAATAATGAACTTTAATAAATCAGAAGAATTATTTAATGAAGCTAAGAAATATATTCCTGGTGGGGTGAATAGTCCTGTACGGGCTTTTCAATCTGTGGGAATGAGCTCTGTATTTGCTAGAAGAGGAAATGGAAGCAAAATTATTGATGTAGATGGCAATGAATTTATCGATTATATTTGCTCATGGGGTCCCCTTGTTTTAGGGCATAGCAGTGAAGTGATAACAAAGGGAGTGGAAGAAGTAGTAAAGGCAGGGGTAACGTTTGGTCTTGCTACGGAAATTGAAGTAAAAATAGCCAAACTAATAACAGAGGCGTGTCCATCTGTAGAAATGGTTCGAATGGTAAATTCAGGAACGGAAGCTACCATGAGCGCCTTGAGGTTGGCAAGGGGCTATACAAATAGGAGCAAGATTTTAAAATTTGAAGGATGCTATCATGGGCATTCTGATGGGCTTTTAGTGAAATCAGGCTCAGGTACTTTAACGTATGGTTCGCCTACAAGCTCTGGTGTTTCTGAAGATGCAATTAAAAATACATTAGTAGCTCAGTATAACGATATTGAAACATTAAACGCTGTATTTAAAGCACATGGTAATGATTTAGCAGCTGTAATCGTAGAGCCTGTTGCTGGCAATATGGGTGTTGTTCCAGCAAAAGAAGAATTTCTAAAAATTATGAGAAAATTGACAGAAGAATATGGTGCCCTGCTTATATTCGATGAGGTTATTACTGGTTTTCGAGTAAGCTATGGTGGAGCTCAAGAAGTATATGGCATTAAACCAGATTTGAGTTGCTTTGGCAAAATTATCGGAGGCGGTCTTCCAGTAGGTGCTTTTGGGGGCAGAAGAGAAATCATGGAGTTATTAGCACCAGTAGGTCCAGTTTATCAAGCAGGTACTTTATCAGGAAATCCGCTTGCCATGCACATGGGCTACAATGCTCTAACTTATCTAAAAGACCACCCTGAAGTGTATACAAATATGGAAGAAAAAGCTAACAAATTAGAAGAAGGCTTTAAGAAGGCCATCAAAGAATTCAAAATAGATGCCACAGTAAACCGTATAAAGGGCATGCTCAATGTATTCTTTACAAAAGGAAAAGTTGAAACCTTTGAAGATGTAAGTAAATGTAATACAGAAATATACGCAAAGTACTTTAAACTTATGCTAGACCAGGGTGTCCTCATAGCCCCATCTCAATTTGAGGCAATGTTCTTGTCACATGCTCATACGGAGGAGGATATCGAAAGAACGATTGCAGCGAATCGTGAGGCGATGAGACAGATAACTGAATAGGTGGTCAGCAAAAAAATGCTAGTAGCTGTATTTTGACCCCGGCTACTACTAAAGTCATCCTGAGGAGCGAAGCGACGAAGGATCTCTACAAGCTGACTAATAGGACGAACAATTTATTAAATCTATTACGTCGTTAACGGTTGCAGGAAACAACCGCTTAATAATTGTTTCACTACTGTTCAACCATCGTTTAACAATTGTTCACAAAAAAGGGAGGCATCATATGTTAGGAAGATTATATGGAATCGGCGTTGGGCCTGGGGATAGTGGTTTAATCACTCAAAAGGCCATTGACATCATCAACAAAATAGATGTGATTGTAGCACCAATTACAAAAATGGGAAAAGAAAGCAAAGCTTTTAATATAGCAAAGCCTTATTTAAAGGCAGATGTAGAAACTGTAGAATTAGAATTTCCTATGATTGATTTAGAAAAAGAAAAGGAAACCCTGAATGCAAAGTGGAAAGAAAATGCTACCAAAATTGCAGAGTTATTAAAACAAGGAAAAAATCTTGCGTTTTTAACTCTAGGGGATCCTATGGTTTATAGCACTTACTCTTATTTGTTTCCCTATTTAGAAGAAGTAAATATCAAACCTATTACCATACCTGGAATCACCTCTTTTTGCGCTTCTGCTGCTGAACTAGGCGTACCTATTGTACAAGGCAATGAGACCTTCTGTGTATTGACTCAAATCACCTCATTAGAGGAGTTTGACAAATATAAGGAACTCTTTGAAAATATCGTAATCATGAAGCCCTTTAGCTCTAGAGAAACCATAAACGCAGCCATTGAAAAATACAATCTACATGATAGAGTATACGCCATCTCAAATTGTGGCAGCGAAAACCAAGAGATTTCTACAGGATTTATTAAAGACGATATTAGTTATTTTACGATAATTCTTATAAAATTTGGAAATTAGGTGGTCAGGTGGTCAGGTGGTCAGCAAAAGCGAAACTCGCCTTTAGGCGAGGGAAGGGCCTAAGTTAACTGCCTCAGTCATTCTTGAGCGAAGCGAAGAATCTTAAGACCTACAGAGGTTAACCCTAACCCTTATTTACCCATACAACTGTTTAACAATCGTTGAACCACTGTTCAACCACTGTTCAACGATTGTTAAAACCCAGTAATGAATTGTAAATTAGAAAAAAACAAATATTACAATACATAGCAATCTACCAATAATAGCAAAGGAGAAGTGGCATGAATAAAAAAGCCCTGCTAGTGGTCAGTTTCGGCACGTCATATGATGAGACTAGAAAAAAGACCATCGATCAAATAGAAATGGATTTATCAAAGGCCTTTCCAGAACATGAATGTAGAAGAGCATGGACATCTCAGATGATCATAAATAAGATCAGAAAAAGAGATGGAATTCATATTAATAATCCAACAGAAGCCTTAGAGAAATTACATAGTGAAGGCTACGAAGAAGTTTTAGTGCAGCCTACTCATATTATTAACGGTTCTGAATATCGGGGTTTGTACCATGATTTATTGAATTTTAAAGACAAATTTAAGTTCATTTCAATAGGTAACCCTCTTTTAACTAGTATGGAGGACTATAAAAAAGTAGCTCCTGCAATGTCTACTGTATTTCCAAAAAATACAGACGACAAATTAATTCTACTAATGGGTCACGGTTCCGAACACCATGCCAACTCTGCTTATTCTTGCATGGATTACGTGCTTAAAGAAAAAGGTTATTCTAATGTCTATATAGCTACAGTAGAAGGCTTTCCAGATTTAAATACCTTCTTTAGCCAAATAGCATCAAATCCTATTAAAAATATTTTACTAATGCCCTTTATGATTGTAGCAGGAGATCATATTCAAAATGATTTAGTAGGCGACGAAGAAGACTCTTGGAAGAATATCCTATTATCAAAAGGCTACAATGTAGATTCCATTATTATTGGTATGGGAGAAATACAGGAAGTAAGAAATATTTTTGTGGATCATGCAAAAGAGGCGATGCAAATTTAATAAAAGCGAAGAACTGAAAAGAAACTGTTGGTTGGTTGGACGATTGGACAGTTAGACAAGAAAAACATACAAGTGCAAAGTGAAAATTTAGAAAGTAATATTGCCTTGATACTAGAAGTTGTAGAGGCAAACTGTGTTCGCCTAACTAAAGTCACCATTGGTGACTAATGTGTTTTCGCTTACCACCTTACCATCTTAAAAAAAAGGGGGATTTTACATGGCAAATTATATTGCTCAACCTATGGAAATAGAGAAAAGAAGTTTTGAAATCATATTCGAAGAAATGAAACAAGAAGATAAAGAGCATTTTAGTGAAGAAGAACTCATGATCATCAAGCGAGTGATTCATACTTCTGCAGATTTTGAATACGCGGATATTACAAAGTTTATTAATAACCCAATTGAAAATGCTATGAAGAGCATCAAAAATGGAGAAAAAGTCTACGTAGATACCAATATGATTAAAGCTGGCATTAACAAAAGAGTGCTTGAAAGATTTGGAGGAGAGCTTGTAAATTACGTTGCTGATGAAGATGTAAGAGAAGAAGCTAAGAGAAGAGATACCACTCGCTCTGTAGTCTCCATTGAAAAAGCTTGCAAACAAGAAAAAATCAAGATGTTCATTATAGGTAATGCACCAACGGCACTTTTCTCCCTAATGAATATGATTGAAGAAGGCCATGTTCAGCCCGATTTTGTCATAGGAGTTCCAGTGGGATTTGTAGGAGCTGCAGAATCAAAAGAAGAATTTGCTAAGTTAAATGTTCCTTCTGTAGTAGTAGAAGGCCGCAAAGGTGGAAGTACAATAGGTGTAGCTATTTTTAACGCCTTACTATATATGCTAGACAACAACAGGTGATTTTATGGAAAAATACATCGTCAAAGACGGGAAACGACTTAGGTACGGGTATACTACAGGTTCTTGTGCTACAGGGGCTACAAAAGCAGCGATAACAATGCTTTTATCTAATAAGGATGTTGAGGAAATCACCATATCTACCCCAAAAGGTTGGAATGTAGATTTAGAAATAAAGGATATCAGTAGAACATCTGACACAGCGAGCTGTGCTGTCATAAAAGATGGGGGAGATGACCCTGACAATACTCATGGTATGTACATTTATTCTAAAGTCAAATTAATTGATTTTCCACAAATTTACTTGGCAGGTGGAAAGGGCGTAGGGAAAATTACACAAAGAGGGCTTCCTGTTGCCGTAGGAGAATCGGCAATTAATCCGGTGCCAAGGCAGATGATTCTTAATGTAGCCAAAGAAACAGCTAAAGAATTTAATTACACAGGTGGATTTCATATTGAAATATACGCTCCTGAAGGAGAAAGAGTAGCGAAGAAGACGTTTAATCCCAAACTAGGCATCTTAGGTGGTATTTCCATACTAGGTACTACTGGTATTGTAGAGCCGATGAGTGAAAAGGCATTAGTAGCTTCTCTCCAGTTAGAATTAGATATATTAGATAAAAACAGTCATGAGAATATTATCTTGTTCCCAGGCAATTATGGTCGAAAATTTGCAAGGGAAGATTTAAGTTTAAATATAGAACACAGTGTAAAGATCAGCAATTATATAGGAGAAGTATTAGAGCACTTAAACACAAAAAACTTTAAAAATGTCTTAGTCATATCCCATATAGGAAAGCTTATAAAAGTGGCAGGTGGAATCATGAATACTCATAGCAAATCTGCTGATGCTCGTATGGAAATACTGGGCGCTTATGCTTCTGCATGTGGTGGGGATAGTGCCTTAACTCGAAAAATACTTCAGTGTATTACTACCGATGAGGCCATTGATTTACTTAAAAGAGAGCCATTTTATGAAGATATTCTAAACATGATACTAAAAAGAGTTCGTTATCATATATTATCTCGAATCCATAATGATGCCAATATTGGACT